>CABSHY010000114.1 GCA_902477615.1 uncultured Sutterella sp. | reverse complement strand
CAACAAGGCGGAGGTAGAACCTTGTTGTTCTCTCAAGGTTCTACCTCCGCCTTGTTGGTGCCGGTGGCTGCCTCCTTGGGTTGCGACGCTTCCATGATTCTTGCCTCGTTCGTTGCTTGTTCTGCTTTGTACATCACGAACGTGTACCCGACCTCTGCTTTCGCTGTTTCTTGCGACGACACGGGTTCCTACATGGGCAAGTGGAGCGGTTCTTACGTGATCAACCACCCGTTCTTTATCCCGGGCTGCGTTGGTTTGATCGCTGCAGTCCCGTTCGGTTTCTTCATGGCTGGCATCGTTATCTAATTGATAGACTAGCAATAATGTCCTAGAACATTCTGTCTAAAGGGGTTTGGGTTCAAACAACCTAAACCCTTTTTTATCAGTTCACATCACAACACAACAATAAACTTTTCAAAGCGTGAAAGTAGCTCACTCCTCATCAGATGAGGACGGAACTATCGGAACTTTGAATTGATAATACAAATCAACAGAAGGCTCCATTGGTAGGACTTTTTAATACTTTTCCTCTTTTATATTTTGCAAAAGCGCCAAGCACGCCTGCCACGAGCATCCGGCCTGATCCTTGGGGCTCAACAACCGTTTTTCGGTCTGAGGCCACACCACTCCCACGGTCGGATCGTCGAACTGAAGCGTTGCTTCACTTTGGGGATGATAGTAATCGGTGCATCGATATAAGACGTGTGCGGTTTCACTTAAAGTCACAAAACCATGCGCAAAACCTTCGGGGATAAAGAGTTGTTGCATCGACTCGCTATCTAAAATCACGCCCGTCCATTGACCGAACGTCTCTGACTCTTCTCGAAGATCCACCACCACGTCGAAAATTTTGCCCGATGTCACGGTGACAAGTTTTCCTTGCGGATGGCTGTACTGAAAATGAAGCCCTCGAAGAGTGCCATATTGAGAAACCGAGAAATTGTCTTGCACAAAGCGCACGCCCAACCATTCTTCGTAGCGATTAGCTCGACAAAGTTCGACAAATAACCCGCGATCATCTCGCCAAACATCTGGCGTTAAAATTTTGACACCCTGAAGTTTTGTCTCTTCAATCTTCACGTTTCACTCCATATTGGCTATCGATCCATTGACGGTATTGACCGGACAAAATGTGTTCTACCCATTGTGTATTTCCCAAGTACCAATCAACCGTTGCTTCAAGTCCCGCTTGAAGGCTCACGCCAGTGCTAAAGCCTAAATGTTCATGGGCTTTGTTCGTATCCATTGCATACCGCCAATCGTGCCCCGGGCGGTCGGTAACGAATTCGATTTGATCGCGATAGTGGCCGTCAGCTTTCGGGCGCTTTTGATCCAAAATCGCGCAAAGTGTTTCAACGATTTCAATGTTCGTTGTTTCAATGCCGCTACCGATATTGAAAGTCTCATTGGCTTTAGCTTTTTCAATAACCGCTAAAAGCGCACGGCAGTGGTCGCTCACGTGCATCCAATCTCGACGGTTTTTACCCGTTCCGTAAATGGGAAGCGTGTCACCGGCAAGCGCTCTTTGAATCATCAAAGGAATTAACTTTTCTGGAAACTGCCTGGGCCCGTAATTATTAGAGGGATGCACAATCACCACGGGCAATCCATAGGTTTTCCCGTAAGCACGCACGAACATATCGGCGGCCGCTTTACTGGCGGAATACGGGCTATTGGGACGATAGGGACTCGTTTCCGTAAAGGGTGCCTCATCGTCGGTTAAGTCCCCGAAGACTTCATCAGTGGAGATATGGATATGACGATAGGCCCTTTGAGAAGCCTCGTCCAAGGTCTTCCAATATTGAAGCGATGCATCTAATAAATGCTGAGAGCCCACCACATTGTCTTCAATGAAAGCCCTCGGATCCTTAATCGAACGATCCACATGGGTTTGGGCGGCAAAGTGAACGACGCTATTGACTTGATAAGTTTGAAGTAACGCTAAAACTTGAGCCGTATCGGCCACATCGCCTTCGATAAACGTAAAGCGATCGTTTTGGCGGGCATCGACAAGATTTTCTAAATTCCCGCAGTAGTTGAGCTTATCAAGAGCCACAATGCGATAGCCCTTTTCAAGGGCTGCATCAACAAAGTTCGAGCCGATAAAGCCGGCTGCTCCTGTCACCAATAAAGTCTTAAACATGGACAAATCTCAAGGCATTTGATTAGAAACAATCCGTTTGAAGAGTTTGTCTCTTTTCGTGCCAAAAATAAATTACTTTCAAGATGAAATTGTATTAGACTGAATTTGTAAGTGTGGACAAATATTGTCTGTGAATGTGAAAAACAACCACAGGCGGTTTTGTATGCACTCTGTTTTTCTTTTTAGGGGATATATTCATGGCTGACAAAAAGACCATCGGCATCATCAGTGGTTTAAATCCGCGTGCTGCACTTGAAGTGAAGACGCAACTCTTGGCTCAAAGCGATGATGACATTTGCATCATCATGAGCGAAGACACCTTTAAGATCGATCCCGATCCCGAATTGGCGATGAGCGATCGCAAGATCTTCATCTTTAACGAAGCTGAACTTTTAGCTGAAATGGGCGCTGACATCGTGGCCGTCCCCGACTTTAAGTGCGGCCGTTTCATCCATGAAGTTCAACGTGAAATGCAAACGCCGATTCTTGACATGAAGACCGCTTTGATGGCTCAAATGCAAGAAAAAGCTCCGGTCATGGGTGTGTTGGATACCACCAATGCCGCCTCCTGCATGTCGGGCGAATGCGAACTCGGTCAAAAGATGAAGATGATCTTTAGCACCGAAGAGGAAGAAGCTGCCTTAAACGTTGCTCGTGAACAAATCCGCTCGGGCGACATGGTCACCCCCATGGCAACGCTTGAAGCTGTCTGCAAGCGCATGGTTGAAGCCGGCGCCGAAGTCATTGTTCCTAATTGCACGCAATTTGCCTTGTTGCAAAAAGAATTGGCTGCGAAGGGCTTCCCGGTCATGGATGTCTTTGCTGCTTTTGCTGCCGCTACCTTGGTTTATCCCACGACGAAGTTACCGAAACCCTTCAAGTTGGGCTTGATCGGTGGTTTGGGACCGGCTGCAACCGTTGACCTCTATGACAAGATCGTGAAGGCCACGCCTGCTAAGAACGACCAAGAACACTTTAAGGTCGTGTTTGAACAAAATCCGCAAATCGATGACCGTACGGCTTGCTTGTTAGAAGGTGGTGCCGACCCAACGTTGGCCATGTATAACTGCGCTAAGCGTTTGCAAAAAGACGGCTGTGATGTCGCCATCATTCCCTGCAACACGGCTCACGCATTCTTACCGCGCTTGTTGCGTCACTTGGATATGCCCTTTATCGATATGCAACAAACGATGTTGGACGAAATTCAAGCCAAGTTCGGTGATAAGGCTCGCGTGGGCTTAATGGCCACAAGCGGCACGATTCGCACGGGCATCTACGGCAAGAAGGCCGACAAGATGAACATGGCCATGTTTGTGCCGGATGCCGAACATCAAGAGCGCGTCATGGCCGCTATTTATGGTCCTAAGGGCGCTAAGGCCGGGTTCACAACGGGCGAATGCTACGATGACCTCTATAGCGCTGCTGAGTACTTGGTGAAGGAACACGACTGCAATGTCTTAATCTTGGGTTGCACGGAATTGCCCTTGATCTTCCACGAACAAGACGACTTTGAAGTCGCTGGCAAAAAGGTTGCCATTGTCGACCCGACTGCCACCTTGGCTCGTAAGTGCGTTGCCATCGCCTCGAAGCCACGATTAAAGAACGCGGTGTTCGCTAATTAGTTCTGAAAAAGGCGCTCAGTGTTTTGAGCGCCTTTTTTCTAATGAAAATAAATTATTAACGGAAAAAAAGTCATGAAAGAATACGCTCAATGCGCCCCCAAGAAAGTCGCCTTCATCGGCTTAGGCACCATGGGTTTTCCGATGGCAGGCCACTTGGCTCTCGCCGGTCACAATGTCACGGTTTATAACCGTACGCACGAAAAGGCCTTGAAGTGGAAAGAAACGTACACGGGGCACGTCGCCATGACGCCCAAAGAAGCTGCCCTAGATTGTGATTTCGTCTTTACCTGCGTGGGTAACGACGATGACCTCCGAAGCGTTGTCTTGGGTGAAAACGGTATCTTTGCTGGCATGAAAGCCGATGCCGTTTTAGTCGACTGCACAACCGATAGCGCCAACGTTGCCCGCGAATTGTCGGAAAAGGCCAAAGCCCTGGGACTTCACTTTATGGATGCACCGGTCTCGGGCGGTGAAGCCGGCGCTGTTAACGGTGTTCTCACCGTGATGTGCGGTGCTGATCAAACCGTTTTTGATCGCTCTCGGGACGTCGTCATGGCTTTTGCTCAAGCCGTCACACGCATTGGTGACGTGGGGGCCGGGCAATTGGCTAAGATGTGCAACCAAATCTGCATTGCCGGTGTCGTGCAAGCCTTGTCTGAAGCCATCGCCTTTGGTCAAAACGCAGGGCTCGATATGAAGCTCGTGTTAGACGTGATCGGTAAGGGTGCTGCACAAAGTTGGCAAATGGACAATCGTGGCACGACCATGATCGACCGTCAGTTTGACTTTGGTTTTGCCATTGACTGGATGCGTAAAGACTTAGGACTTTGCTTAAGTGAAGCAAAGTTAAACGGCTCAAGCCTTCCGCTCGTTGCTCTTGTTGATCAGTTCTATGGGGACTTGCAAGCTAACGGTAAAGGCCGTCAAGACACGTCAAGCCTCATTGAACGCTTGCCTCGTAAACCTTAATTAACCGAAATCTACGCAAA
>CABSHY010000113.1 GCA_902477615.1 uncultured Sutterella sp. | reverse complement strand
TCCTTACCCGGTTCGTAACCAGCAGCCTTAATGGCTTCAATAATCAATTCGATGGCTTCTTCGTGGCTATCGATATTAGGAGCAAAACCACCTTCATCACCCACGGCCGTACTCATGCCACGAGAGTTGATGATCTTCTTTAAGGCATGGAACGTTTCAGCACCGTAGCGGACGGCTTCACGGAAGCTCGGAGCGCCCAACGGGATGATCATGAATTCTTGGATGTCCAAGTTGTTGTTAGCGTGTGCGCCGCCGTTGATGACGTTCATCATCGGAACCGGCATTTGAACAGCGCCCATACCGCCCAAATAGCGATAGAGGGATTGTTCGGTAAATTGAGCGGCAGCACGAGCGCAAGCCATGGAAACACCCAACATAGCGTTGGCCCCCAAGTTGCTCTTATTTTCCGTACCGTCCAATTCGATCATTTGCATATCGATGCTGGCTTGTTGCGTCACATCGAAACCGATCAAAGCGGGGTTAATCTTAGCGTGGACATTTTCGATAGCCGTCATCACGCCTTTGCCGCAATAACGTTCATCTTTATCGCGCAATTCAAGTGCTTCGCGAATACCCGTGGAGGCACCAGAGGGCACTGCGGCACGGCCGCAAATACCGCAATCCAAATAGACATCGCATTCAACCGTCGGGTTGCCGCGGCTATCTAAAACTTCACGAGCAATAATGGCATTGATCGTAGACATGTTTTTCATTCCCCAAATTAAGAAGATTAGACACGCACAAAAGCATGCGCGAAACAAAAAATAGAAGCGGGTTCAGACCCCAGTCCTTGCCCGCCATTGTAACTAAAAATCGTTTTCTAAGAAGGGGCGAGCCTTCACCACACGGTCAATCGCCACCAAACTTTCCAACAAATCATGCATACGAGCCAACGGCACCATGTTGGGACCGTCACTCTTAGCACAACTCGGATTAGGATGCGTTTCCATAAAGAGCCCGGCAATCCCCACACCGACAGCTGCTCGAGACAAAACCGGCACATGCGCACGGCAGCCGCCCGAACTCGTACCGTTGCCGCCGGGCAACTGCACCGAGTGCGTGGCATCAAAAACAACCGGAGCACCCGTTTCACGCATAATGGCCAATGAGCGCATGTCGCTGACTAAGTTACCGTAACCAAAACTTGCGCCACGTTCGCAGGCCATGAACATATCTTCATCCAAACCCACTTCGCGGGCGGCTTCACGGGCCTTTTCGATCACGTTTTTCATGTCATGTGGCGACAAGAATTGACCCTTTTTGATATTGACGGGTTTGCCCGATTGAGCACATGCGCGGATAAAGTCCGTTTGACGGCACAAGAAAGCAGGCGTTTGTAACACATCCACGTATTGAGCCACCATCGGCACATCTTGGGCCGTATGAACGTCGGTGACCACCGGCACGCCCACCGTTTCACGAACGTGAGCCAAGAGCTTTAGGCCGTCCTCAATACCGGGGCCGCGAAAGCTATGACCAGACGTACGATTGGCTTTATCGTAACTGGCCTTAAAGATATAGTGGATACCGAGGTCATCACAGATGGCCTTCATTTCTTTGGCGATATCGAGCACCATTTGTTCGCTTTCGATCACACAGGGACCGGCCATCAAGAAAATCGGCTGATCTAAACCCACATCAAAGCCACAGAGTTTCATTTTGAGCCCTTTAAACCAGATAAAAGTACTAACTTATAAACATAACACATCGGATTCAAAAAAGGCGATCAAAACGCTCATAATTCGTCAGAATCCGTAAGTTTTCGTTCTTCTTATCGCTTTCTTCTTTTTATTATTAATTTCTACAAATAAATACTCATTTCAAATTATCACTGATCGTGCTTTTAGCTATACTTGTCGGTTGTTGTTTTGAAAGAAAGGAACAATAAAATGAAGACGATCGGCTTTGATAATGACAAATATCTCACGATGCAATCTGAGCAAATTCGTCGACGAATCGCTCAATTCGGTGGCAAACTTTACCTCGAATTCGGCGGCAAACTCTTTGATGATTTCCACGCCTCTCGTGTCCTTCCCGGATTTGAGCCCGACAGCAAAATCCGCATGCTTCAACAACTCAAAGAAGATGTTGAAATCGTCATTACGATTAATGCAAATGACATTGAATCCAGTAAGGTTCGTGGAGACTTGGGTATCACCTATGATGAAGACGTCTTGCGTCTCATTGATACCTTCCGAGAAATGGGCCTTTATGTCGGTAGCGTTGTCTTGACGCAATTTACAGGCCAAAAAGCTGCTCAAGCTTTTTTACAACGCTTAGAAAGTTTAGGCGTTCCGCACTATCGTCACTACCCGATTCCTGGTTACCCGTCTGACGTCGACTTTATCGTCAGCGAAGAAGGCTTAGGGCAAAACGAATACATTGAAACCAGTCACTCCTTAATCGTGGTGACGGCACCGGGTCCCGGCAGTGGCAAAATGGCCACGTGCTTAAGTCAGCTCTATCACGATCATAAGCGCGGAGTGACGGCCGGTTACGCCAAGTTTGAAACGTTCCCCGTTTGGAACTTGCCCTTAAAGCACCCTGTTAACTTGGCTTATGAAGCCGCTACGGCTGATTTAAACGACGTTAACATGATCGACCCCTTCCACTTGGAGGCCTACGGTCAAACCGCTGTTAACTACAACCGTGACGTCGAAATTTTCCCGGTTTTAAATGCTATTTTTGAACGCATTCAAGGCGTCTCTCCCTACAAGTCTCCGACCGATATGGGGGTGAACATGGCCGGTAACTGCATCGTTGATGATGAAGCTTGCCGTCGCGCCTCCCGCATGGAAATCCTTCGTCGTTACTATGCAGCAGGCGTAAAGCGTATGCGCGGTTCGGTCAATGATCATGAAATCAGTCACTTGAAGATTTTGATGAACCAATCCGAAACGACGCCGGAACTTTTCCCCGCCGTTGCCGTTGCATTGGATAAGGCAGAACAAACAGGGGCACCGGCTGCCGCCATGATGTTGCCTGACGGTCGTATCGTGACCGGTAAAACCTCGAGCACTTTGGGTGCAGCCTCTGCCATGCTCTTAAATGCCTTAAAGCTTTTAGCCGGTATTGATCACGACATTGATTTGATTTCTGCCCGAGTGTTAGAACCGATTTGTGCGCTCAAGACACAATACCTTTTGCACAAAAATCCGCGCTTGCACGTCGATGAAGTGCTTTTGGCTTTAACGATCTCTGCTCTGCGCAATGAAGTGGCTCAAAAGGCTAAAGAACAATTGTCCAAACTTCGCGGTTCTGAAGTTCACTTTACCGTGATTATCAGTGAAGAAGACGAACGCTTATTGCAACGCTTAGGGATGAACGTGAGCTGTCAACCGCGCTACGAAACCTCGCGTTTGTATCATAAGTAAGACTTTTGATCACTCGCATTCAGGGCTGCTATTTTTAAAAATAGCGGCCTTTTTCTTATCCGTCAGAAACTGACGTATCATCAGGCAGAGTATCCTAGAGATTAGGAGAAAAAAATGACTGTCAAACAAGAAATCCTTGTAGAAGGTGGCGTACCTGTCAAAATTTGGACCGATGATGTTGATGCCGGTTCCATTCGTCAACTCACCAATGTGGCGAAGTTGCCGTTTGTCTTTCACCATGTCGCAGCTATGCCTGATGTGCATGTCGGCATGGGGGCGACGATCGGGAGCGTCATTGCGACAAAAGGTGCCATTATTCCCGCTGCCGTGGGCGTTGATATCGGTTGTGGCATGTTGGCGGTTCGAACCAATCTTAAGAAAGCGGATACCGATGAAGCAACTCTGCGCGAAGCCTTCCGCTCCATTCTTCGACGCACGCCAGTAGGGTTCCAACAGCACAAAGACAAAAATGTACATTTGGAAGCTTGTAGTAAGTTACAACCGGCTCTTGATGAAATCCTTCAGCGAGAACCGACCATATTGGACGATATGCAACGTCGTCATTGGACCAACGAATTGGGAACGTTGGGTGGCGGCAACCACTTCATTGAACTCTCGCTTGATGAGTCCGACAACCTTTGGATCATGCTTCACACGGGCTCTCGCGGCCCCGGCAATGTAATGGCTTCTTACTTCATCAACAAAGCCAAAGCCCAGTCTGCTGCAAAAGGAGAAGAGCTTGTTGACTCGAATTTGGCCAGCTTTGAAGAAGGTACCGAACTATTTGATAGTTATATGTTGGCCACCACTTGGGCGCAACGCTATGCCATGGTTAATCGAGAAGAAATCCTTGCCGATGTTCTCAAGTCCCTCACCGACGTTTGGCCCGGCATTGCGTTAGAAGGCGAAGTCATTAACTGCCACCACAATTACGTCGAAAAAGAAACGCACTTTGGCGAATCGGTTTGGGTGACTCGCAAAGGCGCCATTCGTGCTCAAAAAGGCGAAATGGGCATTATTCCGGGAAGTATGGGAACGGCTTCATTTTTAGTAAAAGGTTTAGGTAACCCCGAGTCCTTCATGAGCTCTTCCCACGGCGCCGGTCGCAAATTAAGTCGCACGCAAGCAAGAAAAGCTTTTAGCCTTGAAGATCTCATCGATCAAACAAGAGGCGTGATCTGCCGTCATGACAAAGGCGTTCTCGATGAAATCCCAGGCGCTTATAAACCCATTGAAGATGTTATTGAGAATCAACAGGATTTAACCCAAGTCCAACACACTCTTAAACAAGTGCTTTGCATCAAAGGCTAGAGACGAAAAACGCCGCATTTCGCGGCGTTTTCATCAGGTTGCTATCGCTATTGCGGCTGTTTGGCTTTTGCC
>CABSHY010000112.1 GCA_902477615.1 uncultured Sutterella sp. | reverse complement strand
GGTTTAGCTTCGTCAATCTGATAGAAGTCAACATGAAGAATGTTGTCTTTTAAGCGAGAGGAGTGTTTCGGGTCAATCACAATCACGACGTCCCCTCGGCTAATCGCTTGAGCAACCAAGTGACTCAGATAAACCCCTTTCCCCGCTTGCGTTGTTCCGCACAAACACAAACCCCCTTCAAAGTTTTTTAAGGGACGAAATAGTGATTCATCTGTACTACTCACCCCATGAATAATCGGCAAGCCTTGTGCTTCATCGGGTAAAACAGCAACACCTAACAGTAACTTAGAAACCCAAGGATGAAGTTGCAACTTTGTCCAATCCAATTTCATCAATTCGTAGAGTTTTTGCGAATGCTCCGGCCACCAACGAAAACCCATGCCTAACCATAAATCATCCTCGTGTCCCTTCATGATTTGAGCAAGTTCTTCATAATCCATAAACGTTAGTTGAGAACCCGATAACGCCGCTCTTGCAATCAAGACTCGAGTCGCTTGATAACTCCGTACCACAATCAATAAAACAATGACCGTCCACAAAATCGCACACCAAGTCAGAGGTAACTTTCCACCCAAATAGAGCCACGTTACCCATGTAAAACTTAAAAGCCAAGCTCCTACCGCAACCAATTCGTAGGCTGGACGCCAAGACTCGTACCGTTCAAATGTTTGAGAGGTTTTCTCGGCATTCATGCATTCTCGCCCTTAAAAAGATCTAGCTGAAAGGCTTCTTCTTTGACTTTACTGCTGTGACGCTTCCTTCCCTTTAAATAGCTAAACAACCGATCAAAATCGACCTTTTCTTGTGTGCCGTTCCCTTTAAAACGGATACTCAGAATCGTGGGAAGCAAAATAGGTGCGGTTTCAATATCACCATTTTCTTTCGGATATTTTGCAAAAAGAACGCTGCCCGCTTCATTTCGATGCAAGAAACCCTCGCTTTCCAAATTCGCGATAAAAAGTGACGGCGCCCCGATCCCCTCGTCTCGCTCTAACAAACCGGATGGCAACAAAATCCCTTCATCTGCAATAAAGTCCCTGACCTCTTCGCCAAGACGAGTCAGTAATGTTGAAAACGCCAGGAGTTTCTCTTGCGTTTCTTTCAATTGGCAATCCATTTCAAGACGCCAATCGATTGCAGAGGGCTTTTCAACCACCCAGGGGATATGACTCTCAAAAGCCTTTTGGGAGTGTTCAATCACTTCTCGCGTTAATCGACTAAGTCCCACCTCTTGCGCAAGACTCAAACCTTCGCACTCAAAAGCGCGTTTCGTTTTCTTTGGATCGATTTGCCCCACGGTAAAGAACTTTTCATCGGCTAATTTCACTGCTTCTCTGGGCTTTGCATTTGGGGTAACGGCAATCATTGCCGTCGCCGTACCGCGACGAGACGGCAATGTAATACCGGCATCAAGTAAGAGCCCCGCCCAAAGATTAGGATCGTCAGGCAAATCATTCAGTCCTTGATCCTTTAAATCTTTAACCAAAACGTCACATACATCCGGCCAAAATAGAAACAGACCATCTCCTCCTCGGCGCAAAGGGCTTTCCTTGGCATTCAGAGTCCAATCTTGCCAAACACGGGCTCGTAAGCAACGAATCAAAGTTTCTTGCCAACCGTAAGGTTTTAAGACTCTCCCTAACATTGCCCCCAATCTTTCTCTTTCTAATTGACAAGCTCGGTAAACCCCTAAATCTCTTGCATAGATGACAGATGATGGATCAAAATCTGCAGACTCCGTGGCGCTTAACGCTCTCATCAGTTCAAGCAAAGGTGCATAACCCGCATTACCTAACCACGCAAGGGTTTGACTAGGGAGAATCATCCGTGCCACAAATAATTGGAGATTCGTGCGTTTAGCGTTTACCGGACGGTAGCGAGCCTCTCGCCAATTTAGACACAATTCTAAATTTTGGTCTTTCTTTAACGCCTCTCTCAACCACTCGTAGTAGGTTTGTGCCAAAGGATTAAAGGGAAGGTTTTCAACAAAATGTGCCTCATCCATTTCAAAAAAAGAATGCGTTTTCATTGATGGCCTTTTGATTTCCATTTCATTGACAAGCACTTTCACAAATGAACACAGTGCTGCCAATAACACAGCCCCCTTTAGCCGTGTCTGAAGCAATTCCTGCGCCATGATGTTGCGCTCAAGTTGCACAGTACCTTCCATCACTTCAACGGCATAGGTGGCACTTTTAATGGAAGCCAAAAACATTCCGTCGGGTTCAGAAAATACCCCGTCAGCCGTCACGGGCAATCTCTGAACAACCTTAGATAAGTTACGAAGCGCTGGAACAATCAATGCCTCCCACGTCTTTTCATCTGACCATGCAATTTGAAGTCGCTCTATCTCAGCCCTCTTGAGCAACAAATGTTCATCAGGTTCAATTGGCTGTAAGTAGGCAGGTAACTGATAGCCATCCGAAGCAATCGAAGACTCCTCTTTGGGCCACTTTGCTTTCAATGCGTTTTCTAACCGCTTCATCCAATTCACTACAAAACTCCACGGAAGTAGTCATGAAAAATCGGTAACAGTGGTTTTTCATTCGCAAGCGACTCATTAAGTCTCACAATGAGGCGTTTCAAATCAGGTTCCATATTGGGCATGACAATAAAACTCAGGTGGCGAAGTGAGAATTTGGGTAGCTTCTCTTTTTGGCACCCCTCACAATAAGAACGAAGTCTTTGAGGGAATTTGTTAACTAAACATTTTTGCTCATGTTCAGATAACCCCTCAATCTCGCCATTAGCGCGAAGCCAATAGAAGAGGTTGATCTCGAGCCAAAAATCATCCGGCACTAAATTGACGTAACCGGGGATACCTTTCACTTCTCGAATCGCCCAACAGTAAGCCGAAACCAGAGAAAAACCTAAGGAACGACAGTACTCGAAAATTAAAGATGCCTTAAAGACGAAAAAGCAAGCATCCAGACTTCTTGACAATAACTTGTATTGAGGACCGCAGTCTCGCCTTCGACTTGACCTTTCAAGATCTAAAAGTTCTGCTCTTAGCATTTCGATCGTCCTTTCGCTTTTATCTGCCATCTTTGCCAGCATTGCTGAGGGGCAATCCAGTTCCAAAATGTGCAACCATTCCGATCGATCATTGACCATGTCTGAATTGCGCCAAGCTTTACTAAATCGGCTGTAGTGAGAACACCACCCATAAGCCGTCCAGTCCGCTCGATTCATTAATGTTTTCAGGCAAATGTCTGCATAGATGAATTGCTCTTCCACGGGAATAGCTTGCAATACCTTACCATCAAAGTCTTCCTGCATTAAAAGATATTGCTCTTTCCGCAACATCGGCAAAATTCTCTTATGTCCATTTTCATTATTGATTAACCGACATAAATCGTTAATCAACCATCTGTTCCATACCGCATCGGTATCGGCAATTGGAATGAGGCTTAAAGAATAAAGTGGCTTACGAACAAGCATCAACAAGGTAAGCAAGTACTTAAAATCTTCTTCTCTAAGGTCGAAAACTCTGTGGACTTCTTTTTTACGAAATTTCACCTGATGATGTTGAAATTTCATCTTGAGATATTGGGCGATGACGCATAAGTTATGTGTAGGGGTATTCATAGTTTTTTATTTCTCTTTGGTAAAAGGGAAAAATTGTATCTTTTGAAACGAAAAGCGTAAAATCGGCTACAATACAGACGCAATAGATTGTTTTTATTAGATTTTTAGTTAATTACTCGAATGTAAACATAGTAACTAAAATTGAGCCATTACTAAATTTTTATCTCCTTTGACAAAAATCAAACCTTCTCTAAATTGACGTTTTTCCATTTTTGCCACGTAACTCTGGATTAAGTCATCGTTTGGTGGCAAAGACACGAAAAGTCGACCATATTTGCTCAATATTTAAGCATTTTCTATCAAAAACCCTAGTCTTGTTTTCTTCATTTCTTCTCAGGCAAAGTGCGTCCTTCAAAAGCAAAAGCCGTTTTCCAACTGTGATTTTGCTTTTGGACTTTGATTAATTCATTTGAGGAAAATATGAAGTTCTCAAAACTCTCTTGTATCGCTTTGACGGCCCTTGTGGCGTCTACCCCTGTCTTTGCCGGCACTGACGGCACTGAATTCCAAGACCTCTACACGATGGTCAAAGGTTGGACCAACGGCTACCTCGGCCGTTCCATTGCTTTGGTCTTTTTGCTAATTGGTTTGGGTGTTGGAGTCATCCGTGGCAGCATCATTTCGGCTGTCGGTTGCATTGCTGCGGCTATGTGCTTATTGATTGCGCCGTCAGTCATTGAAAGCATCATCTCCGCTGTCATTTAAAAATCTAAAGGGAGATTCCTGCCATGCAAAATCATTCCGATTTTTGTCCTGTCATTCGAGAGTTGGACGCTGGCACCAAGTTCTTCATTTGGGACTTGGATGTCGTTTGTGCTTTCTTTTTTGGATTTGCTATCGGAGTTTTGTTGGGAAATCTTTGGCTGGGTCTCCTTTTAGGCGTCTTTCTTGCTAAGGGCTTAACACGTTTGAAAGTTGGTCGTCACGCAGGTTTCGGCCTTCACCTTCTGTATTGGTATTTGCCGTGCAAGTTTTTCAAGTGTCTGCCGGCCTCTCATCGCCGTGAATTTATCGGTTAATGACTCGTACTTTTGATCGTCCCATGAACGCCTTTGAACTGATTTCTGAAAATCGCGCCGCAAAACTTGGACTTAAACGTGCCACGGTTGGTATTTTGGCCATTTCTTTGACGGTGAACTTTGCCTTATCTCTCACTGTCTTATTGCGTGACCAAACCGTCACCACGGTGCTTTTGCCCTTGAGCGCAT
>CABSHY010000111.1 GCA_902477615.1 uncultured Sutterella sp. | reverse complement strand
ATATTCGCCCGACGCACTGCGGTCGTATCCGTCACGTCTTTGATGCCGCTTTGGATTTCGCTAAGGAAGGTGGTTACATCGACATCACGACGGGTGCAAGCTGCGCATTTGATAATCCCGCAATCGCTGTGATGACGGCTTTGGACGCCGGTGTTGATCCGACGCATATCACGCTCTCGACCGATGGCCACGGTTCTGTCCCGCGCTTTAACGATAAGGGCGAAATGATTGGTTTGGGTGTTGGTGGCGTGAGCGGCAACTTAACGGAAGTTAAGCGCTTAATCGCTGAATACAACATGCCGATCGGTCAAGCCGTTTCCTTTATCTCTTCTAACGTTGGTAAGGCTTTGAGCTTGCCGGGTCAAGGCGTGATTGAAGAAGGTGGCTGCGCCAATGCTTGCTTGTTTAACGACGCTATGGAATTGACGACCGTTATTTCTCGCAACAAGGTCATGATGCGCAATGGCGAAATCGTTGAAAAGGGTACGTTTGAGTACTAATCGCTGACGCGTTTTTCGCTTAAATGTAAAACACGCTGGGTTAATTCTCAGCGTGTCCAGATAAAAAATCAGCCTGAGACGAAAAATCTCAGGCTGATGGTTTTTGAGTGTCGCAATTAAAGGCGACGGGCAGCGTTAATCTTGCTAAAGGTTTCTTCTGCCACGTTCGCGGCAGCTTCCTTAAAGTCTTCACCGGAAGAGGCGTACAAGATCGCACGGCTTGAATTGATCATCATGCCCATCTTGTTTTCGGTAACGCCGGCAGAAACGCAAGCATTAATGTCACCGCCTTGAGCACCGATCCCCGGGACTAACAAGGGCATGTCTCCAACGATTTGGCGAACTTGAGCAATTTCATTGGGGTAGGTGGCACCCACCACTAAACCCAATTGACCGTTCTTATTCCAGGGGCCTGCAGCCAAGGCTGCGACGTGCTGGTAAATGGGCTTGCCATCGACCATCAACATTTGGATGTCGTTACCGCCCTTATTAGACGTGCGGCACAAAAGAATCGCACCGCGGTCTTCGTATTCGAGGTAAGGTTCGACCGAGTCAAAACCCATGTAAGGCGACAACGTCACGGCATCGGCGTTGTAGCGCACGAAAGCTTCGCGAGCATAGTGCTTGGCCGTGGAGCCGATATCGCCACGCTTGCTATCTAACACCACCGGAATATTGGGGTAGTTTTCGTGAATGTAAGAAATGATGGCTTTTAATTGTTCTTCAGCGCCACGGGAGGCGAAGTAAGCGATTTGCGGCTTAAAAGCGCAAGCGTAAGGAGCGGTTGCATCAACGATAGCCGTGCAGAATTCGTAAAAGGCATAGTCTTTGCCTTTAAGATGAGCCGGTAAACGATGCTTATCCGGATCTAAACCCACGCACAAAAGAGATTGGCTTTGAGCCCAACGATTTTGTAATTTCTCAATAAAAGTCATTTTAAAAACTCGAACCTAACAAGATCACGATCTATTAATTATAGACATTTTTCTTTTCTAGCCCTTAAGGAAAACCCATTGAATTACGGCATCCAAGGGGGCATCGGTGCTCGTCGCACGGTCTCCCTCGACAACACCAAAGATGGCATAGCGTTTACCGCTTTTGGCTTGAATGACACCGGCAACCGATTTCACGCCGTTTAAAAGCCCCGTTTTAATGTAAGCGGAACCGGGAGCCACTTGGCGACGAAGCATCGTGCCGTCCGTGGCGGAGACGGGGAAGGTACTCACCCATTCAGGCATTCGGGGACTTTTCCAGCCGTAGGCAATGATTTGCGTCATGGCGCTTGCTGTCACGAAGCTCTCTCTTGAGAGTCCGCTGCCGTTATCAACATAAACCGTGCCGGGCTTCACCTTAACGCTTTGAGTTAGCCAATTTTGAAGGGCGGAGCGCGCCATGGGGTAATTGGCTCCTGATTTTTCATCATTGGCAATGAGACCAAGCGTGAGATAAATGTGGCGAGCCAAAACGTTGTTGCTGAATTTATTTGTTAAGCGACTCACGTTAACCAAATCGTCGGAGTAAGCCGTGTAAAGCGGATTGGCCTTGTCGGGGATGACGCCTTGGACAACATCGCCCCGCCAACTGATATCCATCTCATCGAGTAAAGGTTCTAATAAGGCTTGCCAATAACTTTCCGGGTTACTGAAAATATAGGAAAGATCTTTTGCCGAGCAGCTCTTAGGAAAGCCTCCGTCGAAGGTGGGCTCCCATTCGTTTTTGAGATTGAGTTTTAAGGCATGGCGCCAGCCAACGCAGTTGGCGTTGGTGGAGACGAGTTTCACGGTTTTGGGTGCTTCAAAACCTTTTAGCGCAGGGGTTGCCGTGATGTGGGCAATGCCTTTTTCATAATCAGGCTCAAAGTGAAGGGTAACGGCCTGATAGTTAATCAAAGCGGCATCGGCTTCTTTCATGTAGGGGCGGTGAACTTCTTCGCCGAATTGAACACTATTTTTGTCTGTCGCAAAAAGCGTGCGGTCAATCACGATGTCGCCTCGGATTTTCTCTAACCCTTGGGCTTTCATGGCAGAGAGGTCTCGCCAGAGACGTTCAATCACATAGGTGGGATCACCACCACCTCGGATGTATAACGGGCCATCGATCACACCATCGTCCATCGGTTCATCGGTCAAATACTGCGTGCGCCAACGCCAGTTGGGGCCAAGGGTTTCTAAGGCAGCCAATGTTGTAATAATTTTTTCGGTCGAGGCCGGGGAGACTTTTTGGGCGGCACGCCAATTTAATTTCACTTTACCGCCATCCAAAGGACGGACGCTGACGGCAAGTTGACGCGAAGAAATGTGACTCTTTTTAAGGGCTTTTTGAACCGGTGTCGGCAGTTTTTGTGGCGCTGAAAAAGAATTTGTTGAATAAAAACAAATGGATAGCGCAAATATCGGCAATAAAAGGGAGAATTTTAGAATTTTTTGCATTTTTGCCCTTGAAAATGGAAAAAGTATCCCCACATATGCCAATATACGAAGGAATTTTTCGGACATAGGAATTGTTCCTATCAATAGTACCGAAATTCTGTATGAATGGAATCGCCCAAGATAAGAGATAATGTGGCGTTTCGTAAAAAAGGTTTCATTGAAAGTTAGGAGAAATCAAATGCAAATTCGTCCGTTACATGACCGTGTGATCGTCAAGCGTTTGGAAGTTGAACGTACTACCGCTAGCGGTATCGTTCTTCCCGACAGCGCTGGTGAAAAGCCCGATCAAGGTGAAGTTTTGGCTGTCGGTCCTGGTAAGCGTGATGATGCCGGCAAGTTGATCCCGATGGATGTCAAGGTCGGTGATCGTGTTTTGTTCG
The DNA here is from genome assembly GCA_902477615.1 of uncultured Sutterella sp. Lineage (GTDB taxonomy): Bacteria > Pseudomonadota > Gammaproteobacteria > Burkholderiales > Burkholderiaceae_F > Aphodousia. Next base: position 1,516 of record CABSHY010000111.1, on the reverse strand, counting down.
GCAAGTATGCTGGTCAAACCGTCAAGGTTGATGGTGAAGAATACCTCGTGATGCGCGAAGAAGACATCATGGGCGTTCTCTGCTAATTTCTTGCATTTCGATTTATTTGTTTTTGGAGTAATAACTCATGTCTGCTAAGCAAGTGCTTTTTGGTGAAGACGGCCGCGTCCGTATGGTTCGCGGTATTAACACGTTGGCTAATGCCGTTAAGGTCACGTTGGGCCCGAAGGGTCGTAACGTTGTGCTCGATCGTAACTTCGGTAGCCCGTTGGTGACGAAGGACGGTGTGACGGTTGCCCGCGAAATCGAATTGAAAGATAAGTTTGAAAACATGGGCGCTCAAATGGTCCGCGAAGTGGCTTCCAAGACCAATGACAACGCCGGTGACGGTACGACGACGGCTACGGTTTTGGCACAAGCCATCGTGGTTGAAGGTATGAAGTTTGTTGCCGCCGGCATGAATCCGATGGATTTGAAGCGCGGTATCGACAAGGCTGTGGCTGTGGCTGTTGAAGAATTGAAGAAGCTCAGTAAGCCCGTCACAACCACCAAGGAAATCGCTCAAGTCGGTTCTATTTCCGCCAATAGCGATGTGGAAATCGGTGAAATCATCGCCGAAGCCATGGAAAAGGTCGGTAAGGAAGGCGTCATCACGGTTGAAGACGGCAAGTCCTTGAAGAACGAATTGGATGTGGTCGAAGGTATGCAATTTGACCGCGGTTACTTGTCTCCGTACTTCATCACGAACCCGGACAAGCAAGTGGCTGTTTTGGATAACCCCTTCATCTTGTTGCACGACCAAAAGATCAGCAACATCCGTGACCTTTTGCCGATTTTGGAACAAGTCGCTAAGGCCGGTCGTCCGTTGATGATCATTACGGAAGACTTGGAAGGCGAAGCTTTGGCTACGTTGGTGGTCAATAGCTTGCGTGGCATCTTGAAGGTCTGCGCTGTGAAGGCTCCGGGCTTTGGTGACCGTCGTAAGGCCACGCTCGAAGATATCGCTATCTTGACGGGCGGCACGTTGATCACGAAGGATCTCGGTTTGTCCTTGGATAAGACGACGCTCGAACACTTGGGTCAAGCCAAGCGCATCGAAGTCAACAAGGAAAACACGACCATCATCAATGGCGCAGGTAACCCTGAATTGATCGAAGCCCGTGTGAAGAACATCCGCACGCAAATCGATGCTGTCACGTCTGACTACGATCGTGAAAAGCTCCAAGAACGCGTGGCTAAGTTGGCCGGTGGCGTTGCCTTGTTGAAGATCGGTGCTGCTACCGAAGTCGAAATGAAGGAAAAGAAGGCTCGCGTTGACGACGCATTGCATGCCACGCGTGCTGCTGTCGAAGAAGGCGTGGTTCCTGGCGGTGGCGTTGCTCTCGTTCGTGCTCAAAAGGCTGTTGCCGGTCTTAAGGGTGATAACGAAGAACAAACGGCCGGGATCAAGATCGTTTTGCGGGCTATGGAAGAACCGATGCGTCAAATCGTCTCCAACGCCGGTCTTGAACCCAGC
>CABSHY010000110.1 GCA_902477615.1 uncultured Sutterella sp. | reverse complement strand
CATTGGCTAGGGGAAGCGGGCATTACGTCCTTTGCTGATCGCGCCAAACACATGGTGTTGTTGAGCGCAAAAACGGACGCCTATAAAGAAATGAATTTGCCTGCCGAAAACCTCTTTCCCATGTGGTCTTGGGTGGGTGGTCGTTTTTCTGTTTGGGGCGCTGTCGGTTTACCCTTATTGATTGCCTTGGGTGAAGAAAGATTTCAAGACTTCTTAGATGGTGCTTACGAGATGGATTGCCATATGTTAGAGGCGCCGTTAGAGAAGAATCTGCCCGCAACGTTGGCACTTTTATCTTATTGGAATGCAACGCAATTTAAGATGCAAGCGCATTGTCTTTTGCCCTACGATGAACGCCTTCGCATGATGGTGGCGTGGCTACAACAGTTAGAGATGGAAAGTCTGGGTAAAACCTATACGCCTGAAGGTGGTACGGTTTCGGGGCCCACGGGACAGGGAATTTGGGGTGGACACGGTAACGAAGCGCAACACTCTTTTTATCAATGGCTTCGTGAAGGCACGGGTCGCACGAGTATTGATATCGTGTGGTGTGAAGATCCGGGGCATCGCCACAATCACCATCATTGTGTTTTAACTGCGAACGCTCGTGCTCAAGCACAAGCTCTCGTGACGCGAGAAAGTGGTCATTCTGAATACTTCAATGCCGTGACGGCTTTGCGTATCAGTAAGCTTACGCCCAAGGCGTTGGGTGCCATGATGGCCATGTACGAGCACAAGACAACGATTTTGGCAACGCTTTATGGCATTAATGCGTTTGACCAACCCGGGGTTGAGTTAGGTAAGCGCCTTTGCCGTCAAGTTGAAGCCTCGGCTTTAGAGGGATAAAGACGATGAGTCCTTCAAAGATTTTGATTGTTAAAACGACATCGATGGGCGATGTGATTCACGCATTGCCTGCCGTGCATGATTTGGCAAAAGCCTTCCCGCAAGCGCAGATTGACTGGGTTGTTGAAAAAAGTTTTGCCGACATTCCGCGATTAAGTGCGCACGTGAGAAATGTCCACGAAGTGGCTGTGCGTCAATGGCGCAAAAAACTATTTGATGCTCAAACGTGGCGTGAAATCAGTGCTGTCAAAAATGCCCTTGCGTCCGAACGTTATGACTTAGTGGTCGATCTTCAAGGGTTGTTAAAGAGTGCTTTGATTGCTAAATGGGCAAAGGCATCGGTCGCGGGTTACGATGCCCAAAGTATTAAAGAACCGATGGCAAGCCGCTTTTACAATGAACGCTACGCGGTTTCTAAGTCGCTTTTGGCCGTGACGCGCTGCCGTGAACTTTTAGCCAAGGCCGTAGGCTACGACTTTGACGAGAAGGCATTGGCTTTTGGGATGAAGAATTTAGAGGCGCAGAAAGAAGCCTCGCCTTACGCTGTCTTTTTAGTCAATACAAGTCGTGAGACGAAACTTTGGGCCGAAGAGCGTTGGGTGGAATTGGCAAAGACCGTTCACGAAGAAGGTCTGAATGTGAAGTTTCTTTGGGGAGCGCAAGAAGAACGCGAACGCGTTGAGCGCATTGCGGATGCAGCGGGTGACTTTTGTTGCGTGATGCCCCGAATGTCCATTGGAGAGTGCGCACGCGTGATTCAGGGGGCTTCGTTTGCCGTGGGCGTTGATACGGGGTTAACGCATTTGGCCGCGGCAACCGCAGTTCCCACCGTGGGGTTATTCTTGGACTTTCCGATTGAATTGGTGGGATTGACCGGAGAACGCGTCACGAGTTTAGGTGGCGTTGGAGCCAATCCGACAGTCTCTGAAGTTTGTGATGCTTTGAAGAAGGTGCGTGATGCAAATTTCTCCTAAAGGCTATCGATTTTTAGTGCCTTGTTTGTTGCCTTTGGCTGCGCTTTACCTTTTGTGGCGCGCTCGCAAACAACCGGACTATTTGAAGTATTGGCCGGAGCGTTTTGCAATGGCCGACTTCCCGACTCCTCGAGAAAATCGCCCTCAAATTTGGATTCATGCGGTAAGCGTCGGCGAAACCAATGCCACCCGTCCTTTGGTTAAGGCGCTTTTAGAAAAGTGGCCGGAATGCGATATTTTGCTCACGCACATGACGCCGACGGGCCGAGATACGGGGAAAAAGATTATTGAGATGGCTCCCGATCGCATTCGTCAATGCATGTTGCCTTACGATGCAGTCTATGCGGTTCGAAAATTTTTGCGTCAAACCAAGCCCGTTATGGGCATTATCATGGAAACCGAAGTTTGGCCTACTTTTTTAGAAGAAGCTCGAGTCAACGGTATTCCGATGGTGTTGGCTAATGCCCGTCTTTCAGAGAAAAGCTACAACCAGGCCATGAAATTTGCAGCGGTGATGACCGATGCGATGGGTAAGTTTACGAAGGTTTGCGCTCAAAGCGAAAACGATGCCAAGCGTTTGACGGCCATGGGGACGGTTGAGCCCGTCGTTGTGGGAAGTCTTAAGTTTGACATTAAAGCACCCGCCAAAGCCTTGGAAATGGCCACCACTTGGAAAGAAGCCGTAAAGGAGAAAATCCTTTTGATGGCAAGTACGCGCGATGGAGAAGAAGCCCCTTTGATTGAAGCGATTGAACGTTTCCGTCAAGCCAATCCAGAAACTCACGTTAAGTACTTATTAGTGCCTCGTCACCCGCAACGCTTTAATGAAGTGGAAGATTTGTTAAAGAAATCGTCTTTGCATTATCAAAAGCGAAGTGAGTTGAATACGCCTACTGATTTAAAGGCAGAGACCGAAGTGATTTTTGGCGACACCATGGGTGAGATGTTCTTCTTTTGCGCCATGGCCGACGTGACCCTCATGGGGGGAAGCTTCGAGAATTTCGGTTGCCAAAATGTGATTGAACCTGCGTCCGTTGGTGTTCCTGTGATCGTGGGTCCCAGCACGTTTAATTTCTCAACGGTGGTGGAACGCGCTATTTCAATGGGGGCGGTTGATCAAGTTCAAAATGCCGAAGAAGCCATTAAGAAAGCGCACCTTTGGTTGGGTGACGAAGAAGAATTAAAGACGCGAAAAGACAATGCTCGTGCATTTTCTCAAGCCTATGTTGGGGCGACTGAGCGTCACATGAAAGTATTGGAAGAGTTATGGCAAAAGTAATTCCTAATGTTTTAACGATTGCTGGTGTTGACCCCTCGGGTGGCGCCGGTGTTTTAGCCGATATCAAAGCGATTTCTGCTTTAGGTGGTTATGGCTGCGGCGTGATTGCAGCGTTGACTGCACAAAATACGCAAGCCGTGACGGGTGTCTTACCGATACCGACCGCGTTTGTGAAAGCGCAGCTCGATACCCTTTTTGAAGATGTTCGTATTGATGCGGTCAAGATCGGGATGCTCGCTGACGTTGAAGTCATCAAAGTGGTGGCGGAGACTTTAAAGAAATACCAACCGAAATTCATTGTGTTGGATCCCGTGATGGTGGCTAAAAGTGGCGACCGTTTATTGCCGGAAGATTCAGTTGAGGCATTAAAAACGTACCTTTTGCCATTGGCGACCGTGCTAACACCGAATTTGCCCGAAGCGGCTGCGTTAGTCAATCAAAAAGAAATCACCTCTCAAGAGGAAATGCTTGCTTTGGCCAAAGACCTTTTGGAATTGATGAATGAAAACGCTTGGCTTTTATTAAAAGCGGGTCATTTGTCCGGCAGTGACGTGCCAGACCTTTTGATCCGAGGGGACGAAGCGTTAATTTTTAATAGCACTCGTATTGAAACCAAGAATACGCACGGTACGGGCTGCACATTATCCTCTGCACTGGCTACGCTTTTGCCGCAATGCGAAACGGTTGCTGAAGCCACGCGCAAGGCTAAGGATTACATTACGGCGGCGATTGCGAAGTCCGATGAACTTCAGGTGGGACACGGTCATGGGCCGGTTCATCATTTTGAAGCGTTATGGGACAAAGAAGGTTGATATTTAAAAAAGTGAAGATTTTTTAAACTTTTTTGAAGAAAGCTCTTGCATTTTAAAAAAGAGTACTATAATATTTCACTTCTCGGCGGGTTAGCTCAGTCGGTTAGAGCAGAGGAATCATAATCCTTGTGTCCGGGGTTCGAATCCCTGACTCGCCACCAAATTCCAGTCCTTAGTATTGAAAGATACTGAGGACTTTTCGTATGTCTGCTCGGTTTTTCTAAGGGCAAAATTCTTTTTGCAGTTCTTCTTTTTTCATTAGTTCAAACGTTTTTTCGAGATTTCGCTAGGTTATTTAGCACATATTTTTCTGCGTCTAAACTTTTGTTTTCATTTTATGGTTTAGACGCAATTTAGACGCAGAATTTTATAATTTTATTTTAACTTATTGATTTTTAATAATTATTTCTGCGTCTAAACTTTTGTTTTTGTTTTACAATTTAGACACAGTTTGACGCAGAATGTTCCTTCAGTTGATTGGTGATTTAGCTAATAAAAAAGTTTATAAGTTCACATGAGAGAGAATCGCGCAGAGTATTCGATTGCGGCCATTCGTGAAGCACTTTTGAATGCACTTGTGCATAGAGACTATAGTGTTCACACAGAAGGTCAACCGATTCAACTTCAGATTTTCAGCAATCGCATTGAGATTACGAATCCGGGGGGACTCTATGGTCGTCTCACGGTTGATCAATTAGGTAATACGCAACCCGATACGCGTAATCCTGTTTTGATTTCGATGATGGAAGTGTTGAAGATAACTGAAAATCGTTACTCTGGCATTCCCACAATGATTGCAGAAACTCAAAAGATGGGATTGGAAGAACCTCAATTCTCTGATAAACGGGGATCCTTTTGTGTGACCTTCTTCAATAAAAAGGCTGAAACAATATAAGTCGTTCAAAAAACTGGCGATGTTATGGAAGACATTTTGAAATTCTGTCAAACGCCGAAGTCTCGACAAGAAATCAGTGATTTTT
>CABSHY010000109.1 GCA_902477615.1 uncultured Sutterella sp. | reverse complement strand
GTTAAGGTTCGCAAGGAAGGCAATCGCTACTTGGCCCCTGGCATCAGTGACGATGCTCGTGGTTTGGCAGCTATTTTGCAAGTTTTGCGTACGTTGCAAGAATTCAAGATCGAAACGGTCGGTGACATCCTCTTTGTTTGCAGCGTTGGTGAAGAAGGTAACGGTGACCTCCGCGGTTCCAAGTACTTGTTTAACAAGTCCGGTATTCAAATCGATGGCTTCATCTCTGTTGACGGTGTGAACGTTAATCGCGTTTTGCGTGGTGCAACGGGTTCTAAGCGCTATCGTGTTCACTTTGATGGTCCTGGCGGCCACTCTTGGAATGCTTTCGGTACGCCGTCTGCTATCCACGCAATGGGTCGCGCTATTGCTAAGGTGGCTGATGTTGAAACGAAGTCTGATCCGAAGACGACGTTCACGTGCGGTACGATCCAAGGCGGTACGACGGTTAATTCCATCGCTGCTCACGTTGAAATGGAATTGGATATGCGTAGCGCCGGCGCTCAAGAATTGGATGATTTGGAAGCTCAAATCCTCCCGATCTTCGAACAAGCCGCTAAGGATGAAAATGCTCGTTGGGGCTACAAGGATGAAGATGGCGTTAAGTTGACGCTCGAACCGATTGGTCATCGTCCGGGTGGCGGTCAAGCCGATGATGTAAGCGTGCTTCAAGCTGCTCGCGGTGCAATGGCTGCTTTGGGTATCCCGCTTTATTCTTACGCCTTTGCCTCGACTGACCACAACGTGGCAGTCAATAAGGGTGTGCCGGCTACGACGTTAGGCGGTGGCGGTAAGGAAGGTTTCAACCACAACGTCAAGGAATGGTGGGAACCGGTGGATGCTTACCTCGGCCCGCAATTGGCTATGTTGACGAGTTTGGCATTGGTTGGTGTTGATGGTTGCACGGAACCGCTCTTGGAAAAGCGCGCCTAATCACTAACTGATCACTCTGATCAAAAAAAGACTCTGTCATTTTGGCGGAGTCTTTTTTTAAGGTAAAAAAATCGAAGAGGAATTGCTCCCTCTTCGATTAATTGGAGGCTAATGATTGATTACTTTTCAATCACCGGATTGCCATCTTCTTTATGTTCGCCGCGGTTCATCAATGCGTTCAACAAAATGGCACCGAACGTAGCAGTACCGATACCACCCAAAGCGAAGCCACCAAGATTTAACGTAAAGTCGCCGGCACCTAAAATCAAGGTGACAGCGGCCACAATCAAATTGCGGTTATTACCGAAGTCAACGTTATTGACAACCCAGATGCGGGCACCAGCGACGGCGATCATACCGAAGACCACGATTGAGACGCCGCCTAAGAGCGGTTGAGGGATCGTTTGAATAACAGCGCCAAACTTCGGAGAAAAGCCCAATGCAATAGCGATAACGGCGGCCACAGCAAAGATCAAGGTGGAGTAAACGCGCGTTGCAGCCATCACGCCGATGTTTTCACCATAAGTCGTCACACCCGTGCCACCCATGCTTCCGGCAACCATCGTAGCAATACCGTCACCTAAGAAGGCTCGACCCATGTATGGGTCTAAGTTACGACCGGTCATGGCCGTAACAGCTTTCACGTGACCCAAGTTTTCACCAATCAAGATGATGACCACAGGGGCAATTAACAAAATGGCGTTAAATTCGAAGACGGGTGAATGGAATTGGGGCATACCGAACCAAGCAGCATTACTGATGATTGAGAAGTCAATGCTCGGGCCAAATCCCAATACGTTAGCCAAGATGAAATAGATGATATAGCTGAGGATAATCCCAACTAAAATCAAAAGCTTTTGAATCATGCCACGCGTGTAAACGGCAACTGCACCCACGCAGATCATCGTAATGATGGCGATACAAGCGTTAAAGGTACCGGTACCGACGCTACGCACGGCAGTAGGAGCAAGGTTTAAACCGATAACGGCAACAACAGCACCTGTCACCACGGGAGGCATCAGCTTTTCAATCCATCGCACACCTGTGGACATCACAATAAGGCCCACAATGGCATAGATGAGACCGCAGACAATAATCCCGCCCAAGGCAACACCAATATTGGCATTGAGACCGGAACCTGCCGCATAGCCAGTGGCGGAAATGACAACCCCGATAAAGGCAAAGCTTGAGCCGAGGTAGCTAGGAACGTGACCACCAACAATCACAAAAAAAATGAGCGTCCCAATACCGCTCATCAAAATAGCAACGTTAGGGTCAAAACCCATCAATAGAGGTGCCAAAATGGTGGAGCCAAACATGGCAACAACGTGTTGAATACCCATAGCGAGTGTTTGAGGCGTGGGTAAACGTTCATCCGGCGCAATAATCCCGTCGGTTTTTAATTTCCATGAGGGAAAATAACTCATGTGATTTCTCCTTTCAATACATGCCTGACATTGTATCGCAAGATGTTGCAGCTCAAGGAATTTTCTCAAAATCAGGTACAATACCGCGCTTAGTTCTCGCTAAAAAATATTTGAATTCTCAAAGATTTAAAAATGGTTGCGTTAGATCCCCAAATTTTAAAAGATGTGCAAAAACGCCGTACTTTTGCCATCATCGCTCACCCTGACGCGGGTAAGACGACATTAACGGAAAAATTATTGCTTTTCGGTGGAGCCATTCAAATGGCCGGTGCCGTCAAGGGCCGTAAGGCTGCTCGTCATGCAACGAGTGACTGGATGGAAGTTGAACAACAACGCGGTATTTCGGTGACAAGTTCCGTGATGCAGTTCGAGTACGATAACCACGTTATTAACTTGCTTGACACGCCGGGGCACGAAGACTTCTCAGAAGATACCTATCGCGTTTTAACGGCGGTTGATGCTGCCGTGATGGTGATTGACGCAGCCAAGGGGGTGGAAGCTCAAACGATCAAATTATTGGAAGTTTGCCGTCTTCGCAACACGCCGATTATCACGTTTATCAACAAGTTGGACCGTGAAGTTCGAGATCCGATCGATCTTTTAAGTGAAATCGAAGAGATTTTGAAATTAGAGTGTGTGCCGATTACGTGGCCGATCGGGATGGGTAAGACTTTTCGAGGTGTGTTCTCGCTTGAGAAGGACCGCTTGGTGCGCTTCATGGCCGGCGAATCTCGCCTGTCGGGTAACGAAGAGTTAATCGAAGGGTTGGATAATCCTCGCTTGGACGAGTTGTTCCCGATGGAAATGGACTACGTCCGAGAAAGCATTGAGTTAGTGCAAGGTGTCTCCAATCCGTTTAGTTTGGAAAAATTCTTAGCCGGCGAACAAAGCCCCGTTTTCTTTGGCTCCGGTGTGAATAACTTCGGTGTGAAGGACGTTTTGGAAGCACTTGTGCGTTGGGCGCCCGAACCGCAACCCCGTGATGGTGGCAAGCGCATGGTGGAGCCGACGGAAAAGCCTTTCTCTGGCTTTGTGTTCAAAATCCAAGCTAACATGGATCCGAAGCACCGTGACCGTATCGCTTTCTTCCGAGTTTGCTCTGGCCGATACACGCAAGGTATGAAGGTTCGTCATTTGCGCGAAGATCGCGAAATGAAAATTCCGAATGCATTGACCTTTATGGCAAACGATCGCGTGACAATGACCGATGCCGTCGCAGGCGACATCATCGGTATTTATAACCACGGTCAATTGCATATTGGCGATACGCTCACCGAAGGTGAAGTCTTGGGCTTTACGGGTATTCCGTACTTTGCTCCGGAATTGTTCCGTGCCGCTCGTCCGAAGGATCCGTTTAAGGCTAAGCAATTGCAAAAGGGCCTTAAGGAGTTGGGCGAAGAGGGTGCCATTCAGGTGTTTGAAAACGACTTTGGTCACCTCTATTTGGGTGCCGTTGGTTTCTTGCAATTTGAAATTGTGGCTCAGCGCTTAGCAACGGAATACAAGGTCGATGCAATCTATGAGCAAACGGATGTATCGACTGCCCGTTGGTTGCACTTCCCGGACGAAGACACCAAGAAACGCTTTACCGACGAGCAAGCCGCTCGTTTGGCTCACGATGCTGATGGTAATTTGGTTTACTTGGCAACGTCGATTTATAACCTTCAAACGACCGAACGCCATTGGCCGGATGTTGAATTCCGCACAACTCGCGAGAAAAACCAAACATTCGAATAGGCTTTAAGTCTTTGAGCGAACTCCCTTCTTTCGATTCTTGAAGAGGGGAGTTTCTTTATTGGGTGACTTCAGTGCGCAGAGAATCGTTTTTCTGACTCATGTGAATGAATCCATGGATGACGATGGCCAATACCCAACGCAATCATTAAATAAGACGCAAATAGGAAAATAAGCGGTCCGCTGGGATCCCAGAAATCAAAGGAGTAGCCAAGAAAGAGTTTATTAAACATTTCTCTGTCTACCCAACAGGCAATACCAAGCAAGATCACAGTCCAACTAAAGAGAGTCGCGCATCGAGTATTTCCAATGTATTTGAATGCAGTCGATTTCAAAGACTCAAAGTGCAGTCCAAGATGCAATCCCATGAGGGCAATGAGCCAATAAGCCGCAAAACTGTGAAAGGATCTCATTTGAAAACTGGATTCAAAGGGTAAAGGCAAACTCACAAAAATGTAGTGAGAAAGCGGGATCGATGTTCCTAATAGCACAGCAAGATCGATGAGAAGAAGCGTATTCGTAAAAGTCGAAGCCCACCGTCCCCAACCATAGCGACCTCGTAACGAGGCGAAATACCATGCGTGATTTCGGTAAAGATGCAAGATGGATAACGTCATCGCCACTGCACAAGTAACCTCGTGCCAAAGGATACCGGTGAAGTGGGCTCCCATTGACAGAATGAAGCAGAAAACTAAACAGAGATTGAATGTTGTTCTGTGCTTGTTTGTCATGGTGTTGACCTGAAGTTAAAGTGTAATGGGTATCTGAAAAGTGGACCTCCAGGAATCATTTAGGAGAAAATGATGT
>CABSHY010000108.1 GCA_902477615.1 uncultured Sutterella sp. | reverse complement strand
AATGTCAACAATGTGCTCGGGGGTCAGCCTTTGGTTTCGCCAAGCTCGCCTTCGTAAGGTTTCTTTTGAGAGATGGATTCGCTCAAGGCTTTCAATAAAACCCCACGGGCAAAACTGCTCTTACCAGAACCCGAAACCCCTGTGAGTACCGTTAAGCGTTCCAACGGAATCTTGACGGACTCTGCCTTTAGGTTATTTAAGTGCGGGTGATTAACCGTAAGCCAATGCGTTTCATCATCCACCGTGCGCTTTGGTTTAAAGGTATGAGGGATGGGCTCTCGTAAGTAGCGGCCGGTCAAAGATTTTTCATCGTTGACGATATCGTCAATCGTGCCCTTGGCAATGATTTGACCGCCACGCACACCGGCACCGGGCCCCACGTCAATGACGTAATCGGCCTCTCGGATCGTGTCTTCATCGTGCTCAACCACCAAAAGCGTATTGCCTTTTTGCGTGAGAATCTTCATGGCGTCTAACAAAAGACGGTTGTCTCGGGGGTGCAAACCAATCGTGGGTTCATCCAAGATGTAGCACACGCCTTGAAGGTTGGAGCCCAATTGGCTCGCTAAACGAATGCGTTGAGCTTCGCCACCGGACAATGAAGGTGCCGAGCGATCAAGCGTTAAGTAGCCTAAGCCCACTTCTTCTAAGAAAGCGAGCCGTAAGCGAATTTCTTTTAATGCGTCTTCGGCAATGTCCGCGTCACGACCTTTAAGTTTCAAGCGGTCAAAAAAGACACGCGCTTCAGAGACCGTGAAATGCGCAATTTGCGCAATGTTTTTACCGGCAAAGCGAACACTACGAGCGACTTCATTTAAGCGCTCACCGTGGCAGGTCGGACAGGGTTTGGCGGCGGCATCGGCCCAAGTGCGTTCTTCGCCACTCGCTGTTTCATCAAACCCTTCGATTAATTGGCCGGTACCAAAGCAGGTCGGGCACCAACCCATGGAAGAATTGTAGGAGAAAAGACGAGGATCCAATTCCGGGAAGCTGCGACCGCAAATGGGGCACGAGCGGTGCGTGGAAAAGATTCGCTCTTTTCCTTCTTCGTCCAAAATCGTGAGAATACCCTTACCGATTGTGATCGCTTCTTGTAAAAGACGCTTGAGCGTTTTTTCATCGTCGCTCGTGACGTCGATCTGTCCCACGGGTAACTCAATGGTGTGGTCTTTGTAGCGGGCAAGTTTCGGGAACTTCTCCGTTGATACGAATTTGCCGTCCACACGCAATTGACCATAGCCTTTTTTATTGGCCCATTTGGCAAGGTCGGTATAAATCCCTTTTCGCTTCATCACCAACGGTGCCATGACCCACAGTGCTTGTCCTTTATAGTCTGACAACACTTCAGAGAAAATCGTCTCAAACGATTTAGGGGCGACTTCAACGTCGCAATCGGGGCAATATTGGTGGCCGAGCTTCACGTATAAAAGACGCAAGAAGTGATAGAGCTCGGTCATCGTCGCCACGGTTGACTTACGACCGCCACGAGAGGTGCGCTGTTCAATGGCAACGGTCGGTGCAATCCCCACGATGCTATCGACATCGGGTTTACTGGCCGGTTGCACGATGCTACGTGCATAGGCGTTTAAGGATTCAAGGTAGCGGCGCTGACCTTCTTTAAAGACAATGTCAAAGGCAAGCGTCGATTTACCGGAACCCGAAGCGCCCGTCACTACCGTGAATTTCCCATGAGGAATATCCACGGAAATGTTTTTAAGGTTGTGTTCTTTCGCACCTTTAATCATGATGGCATCGGGTACCGTAATGGCTTGAGTACTCGTGGCCGGTGCGTCACTTGTAAAGTAGGGTGAGAACACCTTTTGCGAAAGCGTTTCACGATAAGCCGTTAAGGCCTTACCTGTGTAAGACGTGGGGTGATTTAAAAGTTCGTCAAGCGGGCCTTCAACGACCACCGAGCCTCCTAATTCACCGCCTTCGGGCCCCAAATCCACGACCCAGTCGGCACAGTTAATCACGTCGAGATTGTGTTCAATGATGATGGCGGGGTTGCCACGATCGACCAACTCTTTCAATGTCATCAAAGCGCAAACCTGTTGTGGGTTCGTCAAAGATAAAGAGATCGTTTTTCTTTGCTTGAGAATTCTTCTCGGCTAAAAAGCCTGCGATCTTTAAGCGTTGTGCTTCACCACCCGACAAAGTGGGAACGGGTTGACCGAGTTTAAGATAGTCCAACCCCACTTTACGCAAGGGCTCAAGACGCGCCAATACCGCCTTATCTTCATTAAAGAATTCACAGGCTTCTGATACGGACAAATCCAGCACTTCGGCAATGTTCAATTCTTTGCCATGGCGCTCCACCGTGATTTCTAAAATCTCCGGACGGTAGCGAGAGCCGTTACAGGCCGAGCATCGCAAATAAACGTCCGCCAAGAACTGCATTTCAATGTGCTCAAAGCCGTTACCGCCACAGACGGGACAGCGACCATCGCCCGAATTGAAACTAAAGGTGCCGGGTTTGTATTCACGGGCTTTGGAAGCATCCGTTTGGGCAAAGATCGTTCGAATCGCATCAAACGCACCCACGTAACTTGCAGGATTAGAGCGTGTCGTCTTCCCAATAGGGGACTGATCCACAAACTGTACGGAATCGATAAGATCGGCGCCATCTATCGTTTTGAAAGCACCAGGAGCTTCCGTGGGTTCGCCCTTGGCTTTTAAGAGGGCCGGCACCAAAACGTTTTGAATCAAGGTGGATTTACCGGAACCGGACACACCCGTTACAACGTTTAAGACGCCCAAGGGGAAACGCACGTCAATGGCTTTTAAGTTATGAGCCGAGACGCCCTTGAGCGTAATGGCTTTGCTTTGATCAATCAAGCGCTTTTCATGCTCTGTTGAGATGCGTTGACGGCCACTTAAATAACGACCCGTTAAGGTATCGGCCTTCATGAGATCCGCGGGTGTGCCGTTAAAGACCACTTGACCGCCTTTTTCACCGGGCCCAGGGCCCATATCGAAAATTTGGTCGGCCGCCAGCATCACTTGGGGGTCATGTTCAACCACCACCAACGTGTTGCCACTGTCACGCAATCGCGTCATCACACGATTGATGCGATCCATGTCACGGGGGTGTAAGCCGATCGAAGGCTCATCAAGCACAAAGAGGGTGTTAACGAGCGACGTTCCTAAAGCCGTCGTGAGGTTAACGCGTTGTACTTCACCACCCGATAACGTGCGGCTTTGGCGCTCAAGCGTTAAGTAACCAACGCCTACGTCAACCAAGTAATGAAGGCGCGTCAGAATTTCTTCTGTCACCATGACGCCCGCTTCATCCATCGTGCTTTCAGCCTTCATCGCTTCAAAGAAGGTCAAAAGGCGTGAGAGGGGTAAACGCATCAGGTCATAGAGATTAAGTCCCGGCATGGCGTTTAATTGCGCGTCCGTCCACTTCACGCCAACGGGTTTATGGCGCTTAAAGTCCAAACCTTCTAAGGCGAGTTCCGTTGCCTTTTGACTGCCCACACGCCACAAAAGGGCTTCGGGTTTTAAGCGAGCACCGTGACAGGCGGGGCACTCTTGGTAATTGCGGTAACGAGACAATAAGACGCGCACGTGCATCTTGTAGGCCTTAGACTCCAACCACTCAAAAAAGTGTTTGACGCCATACCATTGCGTTGACCACTTGCCACTCCATTTGGGTTCACCGTTAATCACCCAACTTTTTTCTTCAGGCGTTAAGTCCTTAAAAGGTACATCCAAACGAATGCCATCACGTTTGGCGTACTGCTTCATTTCTTTTAAGCAGATTTCATTGGTTTTGGTGTTCCAAGGTTTAATGGCCCCTTGGTTTAACGAAAGACTTTGATCAGGAATCACCAAGTCATAGTCCACACCAATTACACGACCAAAACCGCGACACGTTTCGCACGCCCCTAACGGTGAATTAAAGCTAAAGGTGGCGTCCGTGGGCTTAGCGTAATGAATGCCACAGTCCGGGCACGCCAATTGATTGGTAAAGCGCCAAGCTTTTTCTTCGGTCTCTGTTTGAGCATAAACCGTCACGTAACCTTTACCAAACTTGAAACATGTTTCTAACGCTTCAATGGCGCGCGTCTTATCGGTTTTGCTCGCACGGAAGCGATCGGCCACGACTTCTAATGTGCGCTCTTTCGTTTCTTCTTCGTGATAGAGCTTCGTGAAACCTTGCGCTGCCAACGTTTGTTTGACTTCGTCAAGGCTCATAATCTCAGGCACCGTTACCGCAAACGTAAAGTACAGGCGAGGATCGTTATTGATTACTGCGAGATCTGTGATTTTTTGCCAAGCGGTTTGAGGCGTATCGGCTTCAATTTGGCGTCCGCAGTCTTTGCAAAAGAGAAGGGCTTCTCTGGAAAAAAGAAGTTTTAAGTGATCGTTAATTTCGGTCATGGTGCCGACCGTGGAGCGCGACGTACGAACGGGGTTCGTTTGGTCAATGGCAATTGCGGGTGGCACGCCTTCAATACGATCGACCTGCGGGCGATCCATGCGGTCTAAGAATTGGCGCGCGTAGGGACTGAAGGTCTCGACGTAGCGGCGTTGACCTTCGGCGTAGAGCGTATCAAAGACTAAGGAACTTTTGCCTGAGCCCGAAACGCCTGTTACCACACTGATTTTTCCCGTCTCAAATTCCACATCAAGGTTTTTGAGATTGTTTTGTTTGGCACCGAAAATTTTGATGTTTTTATCGATCACGATGGTCTCTTTTTTAACCCAAGGCGCGCTAAGAAAAGCGATGCGCGCGACATTTTGATTTTAATGGGGTTGGGGGAGATTTGGGTGTGAGGGGATGTGTAAAACAATGGGGGTCATAGCAGGGGTTTATGACAGGTTTGTGAAAAGTTGGGAGAGTGTTGCGAAAGGGGTACAAAGTAAGTTCCCTATCGCTCGGCCCTCATAAACGAATCGTGGTCAAATAGTCATCAT
>CABSHY010000107.1 GCA_902477615.1 uncultured Sutterella sp. | reverse complement strand
GGGTTTGGTTGATCGTATGTCGATTGGCGTTCAAAGCTTTGATGACAACATTCTTCGCATGACAGAGCGTTATGAGAAGTTTGGTAGCGGTCAAGAAATTTTTGAGCGCATCCAAGCCGCTCAAGAACTTTTCCCAATCTGTAACGTTGACATGATTTTCGGGTTCCGCGGTCAAACAGAAGAAATTCTCCAACGTGACGTTGATCTTTTAATGAAACTCAATCCTCGTCAAATCACGACCTATCCGTTGATGGTGACGAGTCAAACCAGGTGCAGCGTTCGCAATACGATTGCTGCGCCAGCTGCTGACTTAGCGGCTCAATATCGCATCATTCTCGATACGCTTGGCAAAAACTACAATCAGTTGACCTCTTGGACGTTTGGTCGTTCCAATGACGAAGGGTTTGATGAGTATGTGGTTGATCACGATGAATATTTAGGTGTGGGTTCCGGAGCCTTTAGCTTCTTGGGGAATTCGCTTTACGTTAACACTTTCAGTCTTCGCCGCTATAACGAACGAATTAATGCCGGCAAGATGGGCGTTGAACGTCGTCGTACCTTTGATAAGCACTCGGTGCTTCAATACCGCTTGCTCTTAGGACTTTTTGCTGCTCGCTTGTCTCGCAAATATTTCCGAGATGTTCACGGTGTAGATTTAGACCGAGCATTGTTTAAAGAAATGTTGGGTTTGCGTATTGCCGGCGCCATTAAAGACAATCCTAACGACCCCGATAATCTCATCGTAACCGATACGGGTAAATTCTTAGGCCTTGTGATGATGAAGGACTTCTATTCTGGCATGGATAATGTCCGCGCGGCTTTACGTAAGCCCTTGTCCTCAATCGATATGTAATTCTCGCCCCTCCCAAGCTATACTCCTTTAGGGATATAGCTTGCGATCCTTTTTCTTCCTTAATTGAACCTTAATTGCGTTTATACTTACAGCGTTGCGGGAAAGGTGTCCCCTTTTTTGTCAACAGGAATTGTACGTACAATCCCTGATTCCAGAATGTTTGTGCACAAAGCACTGGCAATCAGAATTCGTTCTCTTATTTTTGAATCTTGGGAGAGATTTCAACTATGTCCAAAACGATATTGGTCAATACGTTTGCTCCGCCGCCCAATGCGCACGGTGAAAACGGACCGGAATACGTTGGCAACCTTCGCAAAGGTGAATTGCGTGGGATCATCAAGATCAACGAAAGCAATTGCGTTGGTTGTGATACCTGCCGTAAAGTTTGCCCGGTTCACGCCATCTCTGGCGGCTTGGGTGTCATTCACAGCATTCGCGAAGACGCCTGCGTGGCTTGCGGTCAATGCTTAGTTGCTTGCCCCTTCAACGCAATTGAGCAAATGAGCTTCGTTGACGAAGTCATGAAGAAGCTCGATGACCCCAATACGCTCGTCGTTTCCCATCCTTCCCCGGCTGTTCGTGTTTCCGTCGGTGAAGAATTCGGTGCTAAGGCTGGTGAATTGATTACCGATCAATTCGTTAACGCTTTGGAAAAAGCCGGTTTCGTCTGCTACGACGTGAACCAAACGGCTGACCAAACGATTATCGAAGAAGGTATGGAATTCGTTAAGAAGATCCAATACTGGGTTTTGGGCCATCGTGGTCCTGAAGTGGCAGAAGCTGCAGAACACCCGTTCCCGCACTTCACAAGCTGCTGCCCGGCTTGGGTTAAGAACTGCGAAACGTACCATGCTGGCTTGTTGCCGCATTTGTCCACGGCTAAGAGCCCGGTTCAAATGGGTGGTTCGATCGCTAAGACCTGGGCTGCTAAGTATGTGTGGAACAAGGATCCCCGTGACATCTACATGGTCGCTACGACGCCTTGCACGGCTAAGATCTTTGAAGCTTCTCGTCCTGAAATGAACGATGCATGGAAGCATCTCGTTAAGACGGGTGCTATTCCTGCCGATACGCCGTCCTTCCCGGACATCGACGCCGTTGTGACGGCTCGCGAAATCGCAGAAATCTTCCGCCGTAAGGGTATCAACCCGTTAGAAATGCCGAAGACGCGTGAACGTGGCACGATGGAAATCTACACCGGTGCCGGTACGATTTTCGGTAACTCCGGTGGTGTGATGGAAGCTGCTTTGCGTACGGCTTACTTCGTTCTTTCTGGTGAAGAGTTGAAGGATCCGGACATCAAGATCGTCCGCGGTCATACCGATGCTATCGTTGAGGCCACGATCCCTGTGCCTATCAAGGAATTGGGCGGCAAGATCTTTGAAGTTCGCGTTTGCGTTGTCAACGGTGCTTTGCAAGGTCTTGATACAGTGTTGCGTCGTATCGAAGAAGACAAGAACCGTTATCACTTCATCGAAGTGATGAACTGCCCGGGCGGTTGCGTCAACGGTGGCGGTCAACCGGTTCGCACGGACAGCGCAGCATGGCTCAACCCCACGTTGCCGATCCCGATGCAAATCTAATTGGATGGAGACAATAAATGCGCAAGTATGAATATACCGAACGCCAAACCATGGCCATGTTGGGCCGTCGTGGCTTCTTGAAAGTCACCGGTGTCACGGCTTTGGCAATTGGCATCACGGGCTACGCCGTTGTTGACCTCCTCCAACGTCGCTCTGACGTTATTAAGGCTCGTCAACGCGGTCTTTATAAAGACGACAAGTTGTGTCAAGAACAAAACTTGACCAACTCTCACCAAAACCCGTCTGTCATGCGTTTCTACGCTGATATGCACACGGAGCCGGTCGAAGGTCTTGCACACAACTTATTGCATACGTCCTACTACCCGCGCTCTCAATTGGCAATTTTGCGAGGTGAACACTAATGGCTGAACGTATCTTACGATTCCACACCGCTGATAAGGTGTTCCACGGCGTTAACGCTATCACGTGGTTTGCCTTGCTCTTTACGGGTGCTGTGGCTTATTTCTGCGACTTGTCTGACGAAACGATCAACAATCTCATGATCTGGCACGTTGGTATCGCAGTTGTTTACACCTTTAACCTTCTTGGTTTCTTGGTGTTTGCTCCCCATCGCTTCGCTGCGTTATTGAACGCTTTGTTGACCTGGGATATGGACACGATCAAGTGGTTCCGCAACTTCGGTGGTTACCCGCGTCGTTTCTTCGGTATCCCGTTCGGTCCGGTGGAAGTTCCGCCGCAAGGTCGTTACAACGGCGGCCAAAAGATGAGCTATCTCATCTTCATCTTCATGATGTACGCTTTGGCCGTTACCGGTTGGTTGCTCTTTTACTTCGCTCCGGCGATTCCGAAGAACGCCTTCTGGTGGATGTACATGTTCCATGTTTGGGGCTCCATCATCTGCTCTTTGATGGTTGTTGGTGCTCACATCCCGCTCGCCTTGCTCTCTTGGGAACACTTCAAGGGTATCTGGGGCTTGGGCGAAGGCACGATCTCTTACGAGGCTGCCGAACACCACTCTCCGAAGTGGCTTGCTAAAGACGTTATTCAAACGAACCTCGAAAAGCGTTAATTTATACGAAAGTTACGTTTGAGTAAGCTCTAAAACAAAAGGGATTCGCTATGATATGGCGAGTCCCTTTTTATTTATTAGGTAAAAAAATGGCAACCAGTCGCTTAGAAACACCAAAAGGCTTAAGACTGCACTTTGGACTTTTTGGCAAGCGCAATGCTGGGAAATCCTCCCTTATCAATGCATTGGCCAATCAAAATATCTCCATCGTGAGTTCCGTCGCCGGTACAACCACAGACCCTGTTGAGAAAGCTTTTGAGCTTCACCCTATCGGTCCGGTCGTTTTTATGGATACTGCTGGTATTGATGATGTTGGCGACCTCGGTCAGGCCCGTATCGAAAAAAGCCTCTCCGTTTTGGAATGGATGGACATTGCCATTGTTGTTTGTGAAGTGGGCACGTGGGGAGAGCACGAAGAAGGTATTCTTAAAATTACCACTCAAAACGGCACTCCTACGATTGTTGTCATTAACAAAATCGACTCGCAATCACCCGATGAAAAATTCCTGGCCTCAATGAAAAAGCGCGGACTCAAGGTAGTCTGCACAAGTGCCATGAATCGCACGGGTATTGATGAGTTACGCGATACCATTATCCAAACGGTATTGGATCAGACCGAACCTGATCGCCCCTTGATGGGTGGCATTGTGCATCCAGGAGACACCGTGGTACTCGTAACTCCGATTGACACTGGCGCCCCGAAAGGTCGTTTGATTTTGCCTCAAGTTCAAGCCATCCGCGAGCTCTTAGACGGCGGAGCCAAGTGCATCGTTATTAAGGAAGATCGCATTCAAGAAACGTTGGCAGAATTAAAAAAAGCCCCTGACTTAGTCATTACCGACAGTCAGGTCGTACAACGCGTTGTCAAAGAAGTACCCGAACCCATTCCAGTGACAACATTCTCAATTCAAATGGCTTATGCCAAGAGTGACTTATTAGAAATGGCCTTGGGCGCTGCCGCTTTAAGTCGTTTGCAATCCGGTGATCGTGTTTTAATTGCCGAGACTTGCTCACATCATCCGCTCAAGGACGATATTGGTCGCGTCAAAATCCCCAATTGGTTGAAAAAGAAATTTGGTGAAGACCTTCAAATTGACATCGCCGTTGGCAAAGACTTACCCACGGATTTAACACCCTACAAAGTGATTATTCAGTGTGGTGGTTGTATTGTTACTCGCCGCCATATGCTTGCCCGCCTCAGAGCCGCCCGTGCTCAAGGCGTACCAATGACCAATTACGGGGTTGCGATTTCTTTGCTTCAAGGTGTCTTACCTCGAGCTCTTGCCTGCCACCCCGATGCTAAGGCAATTTTTGATAAAGCCGTTAACTCTTAAAGACGAAAAATGAAAAACATTCAATCTCTTGTCGAACAAACGCAATTTAGCGATGAAGACATCGTCCGACTTCTTGCTATTGAGTCTGACGAAGAAGCTGAAATTCTTCGCCAAGCCGCTTACGCTCGTACGACAGAGCATTTAGGCAATCAGGTTTACTATCGTGGCTTAATTGAGTTCTCCAACATCTGTACTCTCAATTGCCGCTATTGTGGCATCCGCAAATCTAACCACAACGTCGATCGCTACGAATTAACTCATGATCAAGTTGTCGAAGCGGCTATTTGGGCAGCCAACAACCATTACGGTTC
>CABSHY010000106.1 GCA_902477615.1 uncultured Sutterella sp. | reverse complement strand
TAAACACTATATAATGTGGAGCTGGTCAAATATCAGCCCTGATTTTTGTAAAAAGGACTGCGTTTGACGCAATTAATAACATGAGCATTTTAGCCATGTTTAGACGAAAATAATGTATCTCAACCATCTATTTAAATGGCTGAGAGCTTTTTCGCATGCAAAAGACGCTGCGCTTTTGCCCTTGACGGAGACGTTGGTGATGATCAACGGGCTGGGATGTAAGGGGAGAAAAAGAAGTCTCCGAGCAGCAAAACGGTTTCATGGAATAGAGATTGCCATGCGCTATTGACCCGACAGTTATCTGTTTAATTTGGGGAGCGTGGTCACCTATTCTGTTTTGTAATGCCGTAGAAGCGAATGTTGTGTGGTTCGTAAGTCCCACTGAGACTGGGTGCGTTGATTTTTAAACCGACAATCGATGAGTGCGAAAGCATTAAATTCGACCGATCGTTAAACAAAATCTTTAACTTTCTGAGTCATCTCTCATAACAATCAAACCGGTTTTTCCGATCAATGCAGGCCGTCAGACTTACCGTGTTAAGTGAAAATTTGTTATTAGACCCGATGTGAGGGATTGAGCTTTGATGCAAAAAGCACAGCCACTGAGCGTGCATTTTTGAATTTGTTCGTTGGTTAGCTCTCCCTACTGCTCATTAATGGCGACACACGTCTAGCTTTTGATTTTCTTGAGTTATTCAAGCGAAATACTCTCCCGTTTTCACGGGATTGAGGACTTGATATTGACTCATGGAAAAGATTGTTCTTTTATATTGCGGCCCTTTGCCGCCACTAAGCTTAACCGCCTCCAATTTCGTTTCTTTTTCGGCACGCCTACAAGGTAAGTCTCGGCGTCAATGAGACTTCCCCGGAGTGTTTTTTAAATGAAACGCATGTTATTTAATGCCACGCACGCTGAAGAAACGCGCGTCGGTATTGTTGACGGCCAAAAGCTTATCGATATTGATATCGAAACAGCCGGTCGCGAACAACGCAAATCCAATATCTATAAGGGTGTCATCACCCGCATTGAACCCAGTCTTGAAGCCTGCTTCGTTAACTACGGCGAAGAACGTCACGGTTTCTTGCCTTTCAAAGAAGTCTCTCGTCAGTACTTCAAGGAAGGTGTTGATGTCCGTACGGCCAGCATCCGTGATGCTTTGGTTGAAGGTCAAGAACTTATCGTTCAAGTTGAAAAAGAAGAACGCGGTAACAAGGGTGCTGCCTTAACGACCTTCATTTCTTTGGCTGGTCGCTATTTGGTTTTGATGCCCAATAACCCCCGCGGTGGTGGTGTTTCTCGTCGCATCGAAGGCGAAGAACGTCAAGAATTGCGCGAAACGATGGATCGTTTGCGCATGCCCACTGGCATGAGCATCATCGCTCGTACGGCCGGTATCGGTCGCACGTTGGAAGAACTCCAATGGGACTTGAACTACCTCTTAAAGCTCTGGGAAGCTATCTCCGATGCGGCCTGCCCGCAATTTGAGTTGACCTATCAACAAGGCAACAAGACTCTTTCCAACTTCATTAAAGAACCCGTGGGTCCGAAGGGCGAAGCTTTAAAGCGCGCCAACCCCGCTCCGTTCTTGATTGTTGAAGAAAGCAATTTGGTCATTCGTGCCATCCGCGACTATTTCCAACCGGAAATCGGTGAAATCTTGGTCGATACGGATGAAATCTATGATCAAGCACGCCAATTCATGGCTCACGTCATGCCCGACATGGTCGGTCGTGTTAAGCGCTATCGTGAAGAAACGCCGCTTTTCTCCCGCTTCCAAATCGAGCACCAAATCGAAACGGCTTACTCTCGTACCGTTCCGTTGCCCTCCGGTGGCGCCATTGTGATCGACCACACGGAAGCTTTGGTGGCTGTGGACGTGAACTCTGCTCGTGCTACGCGTGGCTCTGATATTGAAGAAACGGCTTTCCGCACCAACTGCGAAGCCGCTGACGAAGTCGCCCGCCAAATGCGTTTGCGTGACTTGGGCGGTTTGATCGTGATCGACTTCATCGACATGAACGATCCGAAGAACCAACGCGCCGTTGAAATGCGCCTTAAAGAAGCTTTGCGCTATGACCGCGCTCGTGTTCAAATGGCCAAGATCAGCCGCTTCGGTTTGATGGAATTGTCTCGTCAACGTTTGCGTCCGGCTTTGGCCGAAGGCAACCACATCACCTGCCCCCGTTGTAACGGTGTGGGCGTGATCCGTGACACGGAAAGCTGCGCTTTGCAAATCCTTCGTATTTTGGAAGAAGAAGCCATGAAGGAAGGTACGGGTGCCGTTCACGCACAAGTACCGGTCGATGTCGCCAGCTTCTTGCTTAACGAAAAGCGTACCGACATTGCCAAGATCGAAGCTCGCCATCGTTTGCCGATCGTTTTGATCCCGAACAAATTCTTGGAAACGCCTCACTACCACATCGAACGTTTGCGCTATGACGACGAACGTTTGGATGATGAAGTGGCTAGCTACAAGCGTGCTGAAGACATCAAGCCTGAAGAAAACGTCGATCCGTATCGCGTGAAGAAGACCGAAGAAAAGCCTGCTGCGAAGCGCCAAGAACCTGTCATTCGCAACTTCATGCCCGAAGCTCCGGCTCCGGAACACAATGAAGCGGATCGCTTACTCAATAAGAAGGCTGAACGTCAAACGGCTCGTGAAGAAGCTCAAAAGCGCACGCAACAAGCCCAAGAACCCAGCCTCATTACCCGTTTGATCAACTTCTTGTTTGGCTCCAAGAAAGAAGCCGAAGAAGAAAAGAAGACGGAAGAAAAGAAGGCTCGTCCCGAACGTCGTCAACGTCGCAACCCGCGCGATCGCCGTGAAAAAGACACGCGTCGTACGCGTCGCGAACGTACCGAAAAGGTTGAAGATAAGGATGCCGCAACAACGAAGCCTGCAGCAGAAGAAACGGTAACGGCAGAAAAGCCCGCCGCTCAAGACGCTCAACAATCTCGTCGTCGCACGCGCCGTCGCAATAAGCCCGAACCCGTGGAATTGTTGCCGGCACCCGAAACCAAGGTTGCATTGCCGCGTCCGGTTGAAGCCGAAGTGGCCGCAGCCCCGGTTCAAGAAGAAGTCGTTGCTCCTAAGGTTGAAGTCAAGGATGAAAATGACTTTAACTTTGCTACCGACAATTTGGATACGGGTGCACAAGCTACGGAACAAACGCCGGCTCAAGCAACGGAAGAAGTTCGCGAAGAACGTCGTCCGCGTCGCCGTCGTCGCACCGGTGAAGAAGCCGCTCCGCGTCGCTCCCGTGGCATTCCTCCGGAAGTTGAAGCCGAAGAAATGAACCGTGCTCCGGTTGTTTTGCCTGAAGAGTACATGCAAGACAGTCCCGTTCGCACGAGCCCGTTGACGGAAACCTTTACGGCTGAGCCCATCCAAACGCAACACGTTAACGTCGAAAGCAATATTGCTAACGTCAAGCGTGAAGCCAAGGCACAACGCCCGCGTGCTGAAGAAACGACCGAAGTCGCTATCGAGACGCCCGTCGTTGCCGCTGAAGCTGCAGTTGAAGTGAAGGCTGAAGTTGCCGTTGAAGAACCGGTAGCTGTCGTTGTCGAAGAAACGGTTGAAGTGGTGGCTGTCGAAGAAGACACGAACGCTTTAGCTCGTTTGACCGAAGGTTTGGATGAAGCCTTAGCTAAGAACGGTTTAGAAGTCGTTCATACCCGTGCGGAATTGGTTAAACCCGTCGAGTACAAGCCCGTCGTTTACCCGGGTCGTCCTCGCAAGGTCTTGCCCCCGCTCGATGAGACGCCCTTGATTCAAGTTCATACGAAAGTGGACTAATTCATAGGCCATCAAAAAGGGCATCTGCGGATGCCCTTTCTTGTCTTTTTGGAAAATATTGTGACGAAAAAAAATTCAGTTTTACGTGATCGCATTATCGAACTCTTTACCGAATCTCTTAACAATAACGATAAAGATTTGCATCACCTTTATAACTCCACGCTGATTACGGCCACGGAACTCGCCTACAAAGAAGAAAAGGGCGATTTCGTGACCGATATTCTTCGTCATTTCGAACGCGAAGGCTATGAGTACAACGTGCTCATGGACATCAATTTCTTCTTTGAATCCGTCGCTGCCCACGCCATTGATGATGAAGGCCAATGGCTATTGGTCACGCTCCCCTTCTTGGCTTCGAGCTCCTACGGTTTGCCTCATGGTGAGTTACCCGAAAGCATCACTGATTTGCTTTTGAAGCACTTTGAAAAGCTGTTACCGGAAGGCTTTAAGGTTAGTGTCAACCGTGACATTTTAAATACCGAGCACTTTGCGCTTAGCCCCGTGCAATTGAATAAACAAATCAAAATGTGGGGACACATTGCCAAGCCCGGTGTTTGCACATTCTGCGCTTCTGAAGAAGACGCTGAAGAGGTCAATAACCTCGTTGCTGACATTCGTGTCATTGCCCTCATTTTTGAAGCGCCGACGAATCGCTCTTTTGCCGAAATTCAATTGGACTCCAAGCACTTGAGTAAATTCAAGCAACGTTTGGCAAAAGACCTTTATCGAGAATTAAAGGCGCACTATTTAGCAACCAAGATTGAATTGATCATGCATCACTCGCTTGAGATGCAAAAGTACCTTGACAAGGTTTTGATGTTTGAAGAAGTGCACCCTGAGGTGCTCATTGCACCGCCCGTCATTACGTTGACCGAAGCCGGCAAACTCTTTAGGCACTTCTCCTTTAATGAAGCCTTAAAGAATCTTCAACATACGTTTAATCTCAAGCTCGATGACCTGACATTCGCAATCGGGAACTTCTATGAGTCTCCGATGATGGGGTGCGTTGCCTTAACAGAGCTTCGTATCGGAATTGGGATGAAAGGCAAAGACAATCAAATCCTTCAAGGGATTTCCTGGCCTTTGTTTATGGATGCACCGGATACGGCAATGGCAACGCTTTTAAACGTGCTTCGTATTGCCGGCATCAAGCCCGAAACCGTAACGCTTTTGGATGAAACCAACTTTATGGTTGAAGATGACGATGAGGAATTGGCCTTCCCAGGCGTTGATGGAGAGTTACATGACCCACAACCGCCAGAAGATCAACAAATGCCAATCAGTTTTACGCTGAACTAATCAAACACTAACACGTTGATA
>CABSHY010000105.1 GCA_902477615.1 uncultured Sutterella sp. | reverse complement strand
TTTTGGACTTGAGCCATGCGAGCGATGGCCCAGCGGTCAAGCTCAATCATGTCTTCAAAGGCCACGGCGTCTTTGGTGATATCAAAGTCGCTCGTGTTGGCCAACAAGAAGCGCAACGTATTACGGATACGACGGTAGCTGTCGGTGACGTGTTTGACAATGGTCTTACCAAAACTCAATTCACCGGAGTAGTCCGTCGAAGCCACCCATAAGCGCAAGATTTCTGCACCATAGGCCTTCGTAGCGTCATTTAAGGAGACGGTGTTGCCCAAGCTCTTACTCATCTTGCGACCGTGTTCATCAACCGTGAAGCCGTGCGTAAGCAATGCTTTGTACGGAGCGCGGTTATCGAGCATAGCACCGATCAACAAAGAGGAGTGGAACCAACCGCGGTGTTGGTCACTGCCTTCCAAGTAAAGGTCGATCGGGAAGTCAAGTTTTTCCTTGTGAGAGCCGCGAACAACAGTAGCGTGCGTGGAACCGGAGTCAAACCACACGTCCAAGATGTCCGTGGTCTTGTCGTATTGTGCGGCCTCTTCAGCCGGCATAAAGTCTTCAGCCTTGGCTTGGGTCCACGTTTCGATGCCGCCTTGTTCAACCTTCTTGGCGACTTCTTCCATGATTTCTAACGTGCGCGGATGCAATTGACCCGTCGTCTTATTCGTAAAGTAGGGCAACGGAACACCCCAGTTACGCTGACGGGAGATACACCAGTCGGGGCGGTTGGCAATCATAGCGTGCAAACGGTTGTAACCCCAGCTCGGGTAGAACTTCGTCGCTTCAACGCCTTCTAAGGCCAATTCGCGCAAGCTCTTTTCTTGTTCCGTACCGATAGCGGGACGGGAGTCTTCGACGCTCTTATCCATACGAACGAACCATTGGCTCGTGGCACGATAGATCAAGGGCGTCTTGTGGCGCCAGCAGTGCATGTAGCTGTGTTCTTGGCTACCTAAGAAGAGCAAGTTACCGGATTCTTTCAACTTATCTGTGATAACGGGGTTGGCCTTCCAGATGTGCATACCGGCAAAAAGCGGCAACCAGTCTGCGTAGACGCCATTGCCCATGACAGGATTCAAAATCTCATCATTGGTCATGCCGTATTTCTTGCAGACGTTAAAGTCTTCCACACCGTAAGCGGGAGCGGCGTGAACGATACCGGTACCGGCCGTGGCGTCCACGTAGTCGGCTAAAAGCACGGGGCTAAAGCGCTCATAGCCCTTATCCATTTTGGAGAGCGGATGCATGAAACGCACACCTTCAAAGGCTTCACCCTTGGCAGTGGCAACAATCTTGCCCGTCATTTCGTAGCGCTTTAAAGCGTCTTCGCTTAACTTGTCGTTGAGCACCAAGTAACGGTCGCCGCAATCAATTAAGGCGTAATCCAATTCCGGGTGCATGTTAAGGGCTTGGTTAGACGGAATCGTCCAAGGCGTCGTCGTCCAAATAACCGTAAAGCACGGTTTATCGAGCTTATGGTTAAAGATGCCTTCAACACGCTCTTGATCTTCAGAAGACAAAGGGAAAGCCACGTCAATGATCGGGCCCTTGATGTCCTTATATTCAACTTCGGCTTCAGCCAATGCGGATTGGCAGTCAAAGCACCAGTTCACGGGCTTCAAGCCTCGATAGACATAGCCCTTTTCCATCAACTTGGCAAGTACGCGAATTTGAGTGGCTTCGGTGTCGAATCGCAACGTCAAGTACGGATCATCCCAATCACCCAAAACGCCCATGCGTTGGAAGCCGGCCTTTTGTTTGGCGACTTGTTCGTGAGCATATTGACGAGCCTTGGCTTGCAATTCAACGATCGGGAGGTTCTTACCGTAGAGTTTTTCGATTTGAATTTCAATCGGCATGCCGTGGCAGTCCCAGCCCGGCACGTACGGAGCGTCGTAACCCATCAAGGTACGAGACTTCAAAATAATGTCTTTGAGAACCTTATTGACACCGTGACCTAAGTGAAGATCACCGTTGGCATACGGAGGGCCATCGTGCAAAATAAAGTGCTTGCGACCTTTACGAGCCTTACGAATGGCGCCGTAAACGTCCTTTTCTTGCCACTCTTTAATCCAACCCGGTTCACGTGCGGGTAAGTTGCCACGCATCGGGAATGCCGTATCGGGCAGATTAAGCGGGTATTTTTGTTCTTGGTCAGCTTGTGCCATGAATGTTCTCCTTGGTCCCCTCGGACTCTTCAAGGTTAGTTAAACAAAAAGTTAAATCAGACCGAAGTTCGGACCGTAATAGTCCGTTAACTCCACGTCTGCTTGCGCCATGCCAACGATCGATCGAGCTTTTTGAGCATCGGCATTAATGGCGGCTTTAAGTTGCTCGAGGTTGTCAAACTTTTGATCGTTTCTCAACTTCTCGATAAATTCAACGCGTACCATCTTCCCATAACAACTTTCGTGATAGTCGAAGATATGGGTTTCAAGTAAATATTTTTTGGGTAAGCCTTCGGTAACGGTCGGTCGACACGTCACGCTTGCCACACCGCCCAACGGAAAGGGGCTTAAGCCGTGAACAAAGACGGCGTACACACCGTGAATCGCGGGTTCGCCTAATTTATTGACGGGGATGCAGTCCATGTTAATCGTCGGGAACCCCAACTTTCGACCTAATTCTTGGCCATGAACGATGCGACCGGTGATGTGGTAGTGGTGACCCAAAAGTTGTGTGATTTCATAAAGATTGTCTTGAGCGAGGGCTTGACGCAAACGGGTACTTGAAATGCGTTCTGTACCGTGAAAAAGCGTGGGCGTCACCCAGACTTCAAAACCTAATTCTTTGCCGAGCGCTTTTAAGTCTTTCACGGTGCCTTGGCCTTTGTAGCCAAAATGGAAATCTTCACCCACCGTTACCCAACGGGCGTGCAAACCCTCAACCAAAATTTCTTCGCAAAACTGACGAGGCGTCATGTGTGCCAAACGTTCATTGAAATTGAGGTAGTGGACTCGGCTAATGCCGCAATTGAGGATGTCAATTGTTTTGTCTCGCAAGTTGTTCACACGCGGCAAAACTTCATGACCATGGGGAAAGACTTCTTTGGGATGAGGTTCGAACGTGACTGCACAGGGCATGAGGGCACGATCTTTAGCGGCCATCACCACTTCTTGCAAAAGGGCTTGGTGACCGCGATGCACACCGTCAAAATTGCCGATTGCAACGGCACAGTCAACTTTTCTCAAATGATGAGGAACGCCTCGAAAAACTTTCATCTCAAATCACAATCAATATGAATTTTTTAAACTGCGAATTTTACCAAAGAAAGACATTACAATCCAATTCATTGTGCTTAGTTTGTGGCAATTCTGTTACGAGAAGAAAATGCTTTCTGTTAGTGCTTTGATAGCGATATACTCTGATTCGAACGTTAGAGGTACAAAGACTTTGGTTTTTGTTGAGAAATACTCTTAATGAGCGGATCAAGTTAAGACTTGCGGCGCGAAACGTTTGACAACATGACTTTTCCTCTTGCAAGGAGATGACTGTTTATCTTGACAGTCTTGTCAATTCTTTTGCGCAGCTTGTATTTTTCCTAAAAGATGGAGCAACAATGAATACAGCAGCGTCCCTTTTGTCGTTTAAGACAAAACAATCCCTTTGCGGTCGACGTGTTTATCAATCGACACGATTGGGTGAATCGGTTCCTTTTCGAGCAATTGATCAACAGTCAACGCCCAACTGTTTTGGCAGGCGTGCCAATCCCACGTTTTACACCAACGATGTCACGGGTCACTTTTTTGACAATACACCCATTGTCAAGCGAGATCGTCCCCTGCCAGGTAGTCAAACCCAATTGCAAAGTGCCAGAGCGGGCATCATTACGCCAGAGATGGCATATGTTGCTGTGCGAGAAAATCGAATGAGAGATGTTTTTGCACAAGAAGTGCATGCGTTGAGGGATGAAAAGTTGGAGCGTTTTCTTAAATCCTACTTGGACGCACCTTTTGTGACAGAAGACTTTGTTCGTGAAGAAGTTGCCTGTGGACGGGCTGTCATTCCGATGAATTTTTGTCACCCAGAAGCTCAACCCATGATCATTGGTAAGCATTTTCATACGAAAGTTAACGCTAATATCGGCGCGTCAGATAGCGCTAAGAGTGACATTTTTTCTGAAGTAGAAAAGCTAAAGACAGCCCTTTGGGCAGGTGCCGATACGGTAATGGATCTCTCCATTGGTAAAGACATACTTGCAATTCGTCAGCAACTTTTGCGCACTTGCCCCGTTCCCTTGGGGACTGTCCCCATTTATGAAGCACTTGAGCGGGTCAATGGACAAATTGAGAGTCTGAGTTGGGATGTGTTTAGAGAAACAATGCTAGGTCAGGCCAAGGAAGGCGTGGACTATATGACGATTCACGCCGGCGTTTTGCATGACCACGTTCTTTTAACAAAAAATCGATTGACGGGGATCGTGAGTCGAGGTGGTGGGTTATTAGCGTCTTGGATGATGAAAAAAAGCAAAGAGAACTTTCTCTACACTCATTTTGATGAACTTCTAGACATTGCTTTGCGCTACGACATTACATTGTCGTTGGGCGATGGATTGAGGGCGGGAAGTCTATTTGATGGAAATGATGCTGCGCAAATGGCAGAGCTTAAAACGTTAGGTGAGTTAGCTTCTCGTGCCTATGAGGCTGGCGTTCAAGTAATGATTGAGGGACCAGGTCATATTCCGTATCAGAAAATTCAGGTCAATCAAACCTTCGAAGATAGTTGGTGCAAAGAAGCGCCTTTTTACACGTTAGGTCCCTTGGTAAGTGATATTGGTGCAGGTTACGATCACATCACGGCAGCCATTGGAGCAACGGTTATTGGTGCGGCAGGAACATCAATGCTCTGTTGTGTGACGCCGAAGGAACATTTGGGATTACCCGATGCCAATGATGTGCGTGAAGGCATGGTTGCTTTTAAGATCGCTGCTCATGCGGCCGATATTGCTAAAGGCATTGCTGGTGCACCTATTCGTGATGTACTGATGAGTTTGGCGCGTTTTGAGTTTCGTTGGAACGATCAGTATCAATTGGCTCTTGATTCTGAAAAAGCTCGTTTGGGTAAGGCTCAAACTTTATCTGGACAGGGGGCCAATGAGACGCATTTTTGCAGTATGTGCGGTCCGAAATACTGTCCGATGAGAGTTGCACGAGA
>CABSHY010000104.1 GCA_902477615.1 uncultured Sutterella sp. | reverse complement strand
TAAATCAAATTTGAATAATGAAAAAGCGTGCACAAATCAAAAACAATGTGCACGCTTTTTGTTTAACGCCTCAACATGAGGCGATTTCAAGAAAAATTAAGCTTCCAAGGCTTCCTTCTCTGCGACATTTTCCGTCGTTTCAGGGGTTTCCTTGGCGTTTAATTCTTCCAACGTCACGGGCTTTTCAGGCTTGGGACCGGGCTCTAACACCG
The DNA here is from genome assembly GCA_902477615.1 of uncultured Sutterella sp. Lineage (GTDB taxonomy): Bacteria > Pseudomonadota > Gammaproteobacteria > Burkholderiales > Burkholderiaceae_F > Aphodousia. The sequence continues at coordinate 4,942 of CABSHY010000104.1, read as the reverse complement.
CCATGGATTCCACGTGCCCCGTGTGCGGGAACATGTTCATGACACCTGCGGCACGGATATGCCAACCGCCTTCGTGATGCAAAATCGCACAGTCACGAGCAAGCGTTGCGGGATTGCAAGACACGTAAACAATGCGCGGCGGACGCTTATCGGTCGCAGCCAACGTGCGAGCCAATTCCAAAGCGCCTTCACGCGGGGGGTCAATCAAAACGCGGTCGATTTGACCCATCTTTTCCCAAAGGCGATCCCAGTCTTCCACGCTCCATGTAAAGAGATTTCGGGCCACAAATTCCGTCTTATCGCCCAAGCCGTTATCAATGGCACCGGCCTTAGCGCGTTCGACCAATTGATCGCTCCCCTCGATACCGATGACGCGCTTGGCGCGCACGGCCAACGGCAACGTGAAGTTACCCAAACCACAGAAGAAGTCTGCCACTTGGTGGTCGCCATGCACGTCCAACAAATTGATGGCACGAGAAACCATCGTTTCGTTTAAGCGGTGATTGACTTGCGTGAAGCCCGTCGGTTTAAACGTGTTATGGACACCAAATTCAGGCAATTCAAGCTTTAATGCCGTCAAATCGCTCGGTTGCATCGGGTAGCAAGAGTCCGGGCCCTTGGGTTGCAACCAAATGCTCACACCGTGCTCTAAAGAGAAGGCTTCAAAAGCACGCATGTCGTCATCCGAGGGCGTTTCCAACACGCGCATCACTAAAGCGATGGCGCCATTGCCGCCCATTGCCACTTCAATTTGCGGCAAACGTTGGCGGATGGACAAGCCTTCCACCAAACCACGCAACGGCACCAAAAGGTCGCTCACGTCACGGGGCAAAATCTTGCATTCGGTCATGTCAGCGACGTAACTTGAGGCCTTTTCATGGAAACCCACTAAAACGCCACCCTTTTTCGCGACATCACGCACGGTCAAACGAGCGCGGTGACGATAGTGCCAGAAGGGACCAAAGATCGGTGCCAAAATGGTTTCAGGCTTCACCTTACCGATGTGCCACAACGCATCCAACATCACGCGTTGCTTCATCGCCACTTGAGCGTTGGGCTCCAAGTGTTGCATGGCGCAACCACCACAAGAACCGGGTTCTAAACCGAAGTTGGGGCAACCGGGCTCCACACGCAAAGACGATTCCTTGACGATTTCCACCACACGACCCGTTTCGTAGCTCGGCTTATTGCGGATACGTTCGTAAACGACACGTTCTTTCGGCAAAGCGCCTTCAACGAAAACGACTTTGCCTTCACGGTGAGCGACACCACGCCCGTCTTGATCGAGCGATTCAATATCGACCGTAAACTTTTCATAAACCTTAGGCGTTCGAGCCATACCATTGCCCCTTAAATTCGAATTTGTTATTAAAAGAGCCCGTGCCATACCCTCGGCTAACGGGCTCACAAAAGCAGATCGACAGTTTAATTATTTTGGCAAATATTGCAACGGATCCACGGGCTTATCCTTCACGCGAACTTCAAAAAGTAAGTTCACGGTCTTGCTGTCGCTATCGCCCATCTTCGCAATCACGTCACCGGCCTTCACATCTTGACCGCGTTGGACCAAAATTTCGCTATTGTGACCGTACACCGTCATTTCACTGTCACCGTGCTTGATGATAATGAGTTTGCCGTAGCCCACCACCTTATCGTCTACGTAAATCACACGACCGGCAGCGGCAGCCTTCACATCGTCACCCATGTTACCGGCGATCTCAATCCCCTTACTGCCTTCATCGCTAAAGTTTGTGAGAATCGTATTTCTTGCCACCGGCCATGACAACTTCGTGTTACCCAAAGGCATTTGCGCACCCGCCACCGTCTTTGCGGGCTGCCCCGTCGTGACATCACCACCAATCGTTACGCTTTGGGGATCGGTCGGCGTCAAGTTCGTATCGTCTTGACCCATCACCGTCACATCCGTGACTGGGGCCGTGCCTTGCGGCGCCAACGTTTGAACGGCACCCGTACGAGCAGCCGTGATATTTAAAACGGTACCGATTGAGACTTGCGTGGGATCGGTAATGTTATTGGCGCGAGCCAATTCCGTCGGATTGCAACCGTGACGAACGGCGATGGAATAAAGCGTATCACCGGCTTGGACCACATAGGTTTCACCCGTCATGGCCACGGCCCCCGTGGTACCGATGCCACTTGAACCCGTACGGTCATAGACAGGTGCGCCAATATTTTGAAGCGCACAACCGGATAACACTGAAGCCACCGCAGCGGCACATACCAAAAGACGTAATTTCATTGTTCGTTCCCTCTTCGTCGCTTACTTAAAAAAAAGCGACTCTCAATTGTCTAGTTTAAGCCTTCGTGAGCCACTCTTCAACGCCCGTGACTTGAGCGTAATTCGTCAAATCCACTTGCAAGGGCGTCACGGACACCGCATTCTTTTGCGTTGCCCAAAAGTCTGTTCCTTCACCACGATCCTTGGGTTCACCAGCTGCTCCCACCCAATAGATCGGAAAGCCTCTCGGACTCATTTCACGAATCACGGGTTCTGGATGGTGGCGTCGCCCCAAGCGCGTTGCCACACAACCTTGCAATTCACCATAAGGTAAATTCGGAATATTGACGTTTAAAAGTTGCGCGCCATTCGTCGCGGGATCTCTTGCTTCTAAGAATCGTTCCACCAATTCTTGCGCCACTTGAGCAGCACTATCCAAATGGGCCCAACCGCGATGGATTTGAGAAAAGGCAATGGCGTCAATACCGAAGAGATACCCTTCAATGGCGGCCGCCACGGTACCGGAATACATCGTATCTTCGCCCATGTTCTGACCGCAGTTAATGCCGGAGACAATTAAATCCGGCTTTTCGGTTAAAAGCCCTGTCAAAGCCATGTGCACACAGTCGCTGGGCGTTCCGTTCACGGCAAACACCCCTGACTCCACTTCTTGCACCATTAACGGACGCGTTAACGTCAAAGAATTACTCGCTGCACTTTGATTAAATTCCGGTGCCACCACCGTCACTTCACCAAAACGCTTCATGGCTTGTGCCAACGCTTTAATGCCGGGCGCGGAGTAACCGTCGTCGTTAGAAACTAAAATTCGCATGATGATTCTTAAAAACTTGTTTTGAAGTCAGAGACTTCACCTAATTAATGAATAATAAAGGATTAACCGCCCGAAAACATTAGAAAAAGGCGCCATCTCGTTCTGAATTTGTTAAAAAATTTGAGAAAAACCGTAACCGATGGCAGCGTACCGAAAAGCTTTACCCACCAAAATGAAAAGAAGGCTTTTAACCCAATGGATGCGCAACCAACCGGCAGCCACCGGCAACGCATCCCCCACAATCGGCAACCATGCTAGAAGAAGCACCCACGCCCCGTACTTTTCGCATTGATCAATTGCACGAGACTCGACTTTTTTAGGTAAAAACCGCCCGATGCAGTACCCCGTCATGGAGCCTGCGGTATTGGCAAGCGTGGCAACAATGAGGGCATAATAAAAAGCGTCATACTCGTGGATCACCCACAAAAAGACGGCTTCACTGCCCCCGGGGAAAAGCGTTGAGGAGACAAAGGCCGATGTCGCCAGTCCCCACAACGCAGATGTTAATGTAATGTCCATCAATGGTTATTCAACGTCAATGGCTTCGCCCATCGTGTAGAAGTGGCCACCGGCCACATAGTGAAGCGTACTCATGCTCTTATCGGCCTTTTCAAACTCCCAGTGGCCATCCTTAAATACGCGGTCATCGGCCCATGCGCCCACGCACTCACCAATGAAAAGGTCGTACGTTTTTTCATTATGGGGTTCGGGCAAGACTTTAAAAATCATCCATGCAGCGCACCCTTCCACCATGGGCATCTCAAACCCATCAATGTTAAAAAGCTTGGCACCGCTTTTTTCCAATTTATCCTTTTCATCGTTTTTGCTCACAGAACCCAAATACAGGGTTTCTTTAGCAATGGCGCGCGTCGGTAACAAAAGCGCGAAGTAGCCAGACTTTTCAATTAAAGGGCGAGTGAAGTGCGTCTTATCGATCACAACCGTTGCCTTGCACGGCGTCAAATCCAAAGCACAGGCCCAAGCGGCAGCCATTACATCAGACACACCATCGTGTGCAGCCGATACCAAGGTCGTGGCGCCAATATTTAAAAGACGATAAACGTCTTCAGCATCAACAGGTACAAAGTGATTTTTTTGCATGGTCAATCTCCAACAATGAACGACTCAATTTTAGAAAAAGTGAGAACAAGATTGGAGTGAAAAAATGGCAATTTTGTGCCTAAAAATGTCATTTCCATAATTCCAAACTTTATTTCGGTGTGTTGGGGGCGAAAAAAAGAGGCTCCAAGAAAACTCTCTTGAAACCCCTCAAATTCTCTCGCCCTCAGTTGATGACGAGAGTTTAAATTTTTAAGAAACTATTGTTCGTCTTTATTGTCTTCATATTCTTCAATGTGAATGAGAATATTGGCAATAATGGCCGTCAAACCACCCGTCGTAATACCGGAAGAGAAAATGCTGCGAAGCGTTTCCGGGAATTGCGACAAGATTTCAGGCACCATTTCCACGCTCAAGCCCAAAGAGAAACTCAAGGCAATCACCAAGATGGCCTTACGGTCAATGCGTTGGCTGGCGATAATACGAAGACCGGCAGCGGCCACCGTACCAAACATCAAAAGCGTGGCACCGCCCAAAACCGGATCGGGCATTAAAGAAAACACCAAACCGATGGCTGGGAACAAGCCCAAAAGTACCAAGAAACCGGCAATGAAGTAACCGACGTAGCGACTGGCGACACCCGTTAATTGAATCATCCCGTTATTTTGAGCAAAAATGGAATTCGGGAAAGAGTTGAGCATACCGGCAATCATAGAATTAAAGCCGTCAGCCAAAATACCGCCTTGGGCGCGCTTCATGAACACTTCACCGCGCACGGGTTGACCGGAAATCATGGAGTTGGCCGTCACGTC
>CABSHY010000103.1 GCA_902477615.1 uncultured Sutterella sp. | reverse complement strand
TGTTCACGGCGACAGCCTATATCACAGTCAAGCCGAACAGGGTACGAGAGTACGTTGACAAGTGACAGTAACAACCAAGTTCTGACAAGTTTGTTTTTGCGAGGGTGGGTTTGGGGGAATGTTCATCTAATGCTATGTATTAAAAGCACTTATACCCACCGATTCCACCAAAGATCTAAGGGATTAAACCCATAGGCGACTTCCCCTACCACTCCTACAATGTTGTTTTTACTCGAAAAAAGGTAGGAGAGTAACATGAGCTTAAAAGCTGTGATTGACCTCTACGAGTTGCTCGATGATGCAGCCGTTAATGGTTCAATCGTTCAAGAATGGCTTCAAAACCACGGTGTCACCCAATGCAAGGTCACACCTGTCACCGGTGCCAAAGGCACAACGGATTTCATCCACGCATTCATCCCCGGTAAAAACGGCAAGTCCGTCGGTGGTACGGCTCTCACGCTTGGCGTCGTCGGCCGCTTAGGCGGTATCGGTGCGCGCCCCACCCGTGTTGGCTTTGTCTCTGACGGCGATGGTGCCTTATCGGCTCTAGCCATTGCTACGAAATTGGGCATGATGGCTAAAAAGGGAGATCAATTAGAAGGGGATGTCATTGTCACCACACAAGTCTGTCCCCACGCCCCGACCCGTCCGCACGATCCCGTGCCTTTTATGGACTCTCCGATCACAAGCGACGTTTGTAATCAATACGAAATTGACCCTGCTATGGATGCCGTTATCTGCATCGATACAACGAAGGGCAATCGCATTGTCAATCACCGTGGCATCGCCATTACGCCGACCGTTAAAGACGGTTGGATTTTGCGCACCAGTGAAGATCTTCTTTCTATCGTTGAAACCACGACGGGCGACTTCCCCTACGTGTTGCCGTTAACCACGCAAGACATCACGCCTTACGGTAACGGTATCTACCACTTAAATTCCATCCTTCAACCTTCTGTTGCCACGACCGCTCCTTGCATTGGTGTCGCTATTACGACGGTAACGCGTGTTGCAGGTTGCGCCACCGGTGCAACGCATCCGACCGACGTTGAAGAAGCCGTTCGCTTTGGCATTGAAGTCGCTAAAGAATTCACGGCAGGTCACTGCCAATTCTTCGACAAAGAAGAGTATGAGCGCTTGCAACAACTCTACGGCTCCATGAGCCACCTTCGTACCCAAGGCCATTAAAGGAGATAGAACATGACTTGGACTATTTGGATGGCCTGTATTGGCGTCATCTTAACCGTATTTGCTCTTTTGAAACGCTGGGAAACGCGCTTAGTGCTCGTTGCTTCCGGCTTATTGATGGCATTGTTTGCCGGCGACCCGATGACGGCCGTTGACGCCTTTGCCAAAAACATGACCCGTGGGTCATTGATTATGTCCATTTGTTCGTCCATGGGTTTTGCTGCTGTTATTGCCATTACCCGTTGTGACGTTCACCTCGTGGCACTTTTGGTTAAACCCTTGGGCAAAATCGGCATCTTCTTACTTCCTGCCTGTATGTTGGTTGCCAGTTGCGTGGCCGTTGCTATTCCGAGTGCCGCTGGTTGCGCTGCCGCTCTTGGCCCCACGATGATTCCGTTGATGGTTCGTGCGGGTTTCCATCCCGCCATTGCGGGTGCTGCCATTATCGGTTCGATTACGCCCTCTACCCTTTCCCCGGGCTCTAGCCACAACGTCTTTATTGCTCGTTTGGCTGACATGGACGTCATGGACTTGATTGTGCAGTTTGCTCCGTCCATTTTGACGGTCTGCGCATTAAACATCATTTTGGTCACGGCCATGATTTTTGTCTTCCGCGACTATAAGAAACCCGGTACGGGCGCTGTCGTTGAACTTGACGTTGAAGCAAAAGAACACTGGCAATTGCCGGAAAAAGCCAGCGTTTTGCGCGCTATTGCTCCGGTCTTACCCGTGATCATTTTGTTCTTGGGTGCAACGTGCTTGCCGGTTATTCGTATGTCGATTCCGGGCGCCATGTTGATCGGTGCCATGTTTGCCTTGTTGGTGACGCGTGCTAACCCGCAAACCGTAACGAAGGAATTCTTTAACGGTATGGGTAAGGGCTACTGCAACATCATGGGTATCATCATCGCTGCCGGTACGTTCGCAGGGGGCTTGCAAGCCGCAGGTGTCATCGACGCTTTGATTGAAACGCTCAAGCACTCCAATGACATTGCTCGCTACGCCGCTAACTTCGGTCCCTTCGTAATGGGTGTCTTAACCGGTTCCGGTGACGCAGCCGGTCACGCCTTTAACCAGTCCGTGACGCCTTACGCCAACGAATTTGGTTTGGATATCGCTAGCCTCGGTATGGTCGCAAGTCTTTCCGGCGCCTTGGGTCGTATGTGTTCCCCGTTGGCAGGTGCCACGATTGTGGTCGCCGGTATGACGCACTTGTCCCCGTTTGATATCTCCAAGCGTATGGCGATCCCGATGTTGATCAACCTTTGCTTGTTAGGCTTCATCTTCAACCTTTAATTAACTAGGTAAACGTTATGACAAACGAAATTCAAAACTACGTTGACGAGATGGTGGCCGATCGTCGCCATCTGCACCAAAATCCTGAAGAAGGTTGGTATGAATTTGAAACCACAGCTTTTGTGGCTGATCGCCTTGAAAAGTTGGGCTTTGAAGTTTTACTTGGCACGCAAGTCATTAACCCTGAAGCTGTCATGGGTCGCAATGAAGAAGGTGCTAAGAAAGCCATGGAGCGCGCTAAAGCCAATGGCATTAGCGACGCTTTCCTTGAAAAGTGTGAAGGCTACACGGGTTGTGTGGGTGTTTGGGATACCAAGCGCCCCGGCCCCGTGACGGCTTTGCGCTTTGACATTGACTGCATGGTGATTGCCGAAACCGACGATCCCAATCACTTACCCAACGTTGAGGGCTTCCGCTCGAAAAACCCGGGCCTTTCTCACGCCTGCGGTCACGACGGTCACACAGCTGTTGGTTTAGGTGTAGCTAAGTGGGTTGCTGATCACGCCGATCAATTGTGCGGCAAGATTAAGCTTTTGTTCCAACCGGCTGAAGAAGGCGTCCGCGGCGCTGCCGCCATGGCCGCTTCCGGCATCGTTGATGACGTGGGTTGGTTTGCCGGTGCCCACATCGGTTGCGATGCCAAACCCGGTCAAGTCGGTGTTTCTCACGAAGGTTATTTAGCGACCACGAAGTTTGACCTTGAATACTTTGGTACGCCTTGTGCTGCAGGCAGTCCCGAAAAGGGTCACAGTGCCTTGATGTGCGCTTGCGCCACCGTGATGACGTTGGGTAGCCTCCCCGGCCACAGTAAGGGCATCACGCGTGTTCAAGTCGGCAAAATTATTTCCGGTACGGCCCGCAACATTGTTGCCGGTCACGCCTTGGTCGTTCTTGAAGTTCGCGGTGAAAGTACGGCAATTAATGAGTACATGGCTAAAAACGTTGAAACGACGGTTAAGGGCATGGCTCAAGCCTATGAAGTGGATTACAAGCTCTCTCGTATGGGCGAAGCCGTGACCTACAAGGGCGATGAAGAAGCGGTTGAACTTTTAAAGGACGCTGCTGCTCACGCTCCTGGCGTTAATTCCGTTGTGGACATGAACGCTAAGGTGGGTAGCGAAGACTGCACGATGCTCATTCGTCGCATTCAAGCTCATGGGGGCAAGTGTGGTTTCTTCTACTTTGGTTGTAACCACTCCGGTCACCACCGCCCCGACTTTGAAATCCAAGACAAACAATCTTTGCCGATGGGCTGGGGTGTGTTTACGGGCTACATTGCTCGCATCAATAAGCTTTAATTTAGCTTTTTGATAGCACTTAGATAGGCATGCAACGCAGGTTGTGTGCCTATTTTGCTTTGGAATACCCAACAGTAAATATTTCAACTACAGACAAATAAATAGTTCCTATTGGGGTTTCCCCAAAAAATGTAAAAAAAGATAAAGCAGTGATGAAAAAAAGCGGTACGATGATAAGAATGACAAGCTAATCCTTGTAGCTCTTCGTTAACTATTGAGAGGTGGGTAGTGATGTCAAAAAAGATTATTGTTGTCGCTACTGGCGGTACGATCGCCATGAAATATGATCCCCAATGCCAAGGACTTGTTCCTGCATGTTCGGGTGAAGATTTAGCGCTTGCTGTCCCCGGCATCGAGAAGATTGCGCAGCTTGGTTTTCTCCAATTCTCAAACAGCTCCTCTGCCACAATGACCCCTCAAAACATGTGGGATCTCCACCAAAAGGTAGAAGAGCTTCTTTCTCACGATGATATCGATGGCGTTGTTATTACGCATGGCACCGATACCGTTGAAGAAACTGGTTATTTCCTGAATTTACTTCATACAAATCCCAAACCCATTGTTTTGACTGCGGCAATGCGTGGGGCTGGTGACATAAGTGCTGACGGCCCAATCAATATTTTTAATTCCGTCAAAGCTGCTGCAAGCGATAAAACCATTGGGATTGGCGCATTGATTTGTCTAAATGACACTCTCTACTCTCCAACCGATGTCATGAAAACTCACTCCGCCAACCCCGCTACATTCGCCGCTCCATGGTGGGGACCTGTGGGTTATGTTGACTGCGACAGAGTCATCATTCGTCACAAAGTTGAGGGTGAAAAACGATTTGCCCCCAAAAAGCTCACTGCCCGTGTAGACATTATCAAGTGCATGACAGGATCCGATCGCTCGTACATTGACTTTGCCGTCGCAAGCGGTTGTCAAGGTATCGTGATTGAAGGTTTTGGTCGTGGAAACATTCCACCGGCAATGATTCCCGGCATCGAAGATGCTGTAAAAAATGGCGTGGCTGTTGTCATTACCAGTCGGACGCTGGCGGGACGAGTTTTGGATGTTTATGGCTACCCGGGCTCGGTCACGGATAGCCGTCGAGTGGGTGCCGTTATGGGTGGAGAACTCACAGCAGCCAAAGCTCGATTAAAACTGATGATTGTTTTATCTGAAAAGCCAGAATTGGCTAAAAACCAAATTCAACTTGAAGCGCTGTTTGATCTTTGAATCAATCGTGACTGAGATTTGATTAATGTGAAAAGAGGAATGCCTATTTGAGTTCATGCTGAATTTGATGTTAAGGCTCTTATAAGCAGTACCTCCTTGAAAATGTATGTGTTACCTCACCGGAGGAGAATTATATGAAACGCTTGAATTTAAAAATGACGGTTGCATTAGTTGCA
>CABSHY010000102.1 GCA_902477615.1 uncultured Sutterella sp. | reverse complement strand
GACCGGTGAATCGGGGGTCGGGGACTTGTCCGAAACTGAACTTAAAGCACTCTTTGAATTAGACAAAGCGTAGACAAAAGAAAAGGGCCTGAAACGATCAGGCCCGATTTCTAATTATCGGTAATAACGTCGATCAAACGCGGTAGACGTAATTGGCTTTACGGGGTTTGGCTTCGGGATACTCACCCTCAATGTAACCCAAGATGCAGTGACCGATCCCCACGTAGTCGCCTTCAATGCCCAAGCGCTTCAAGAGCTTTTGACCGTATTCGCTCACAAATTCTTGGCGAGCACGGTGAATCCAGCAACTGCCCAACCCTTCAGCGTGAGCGGCATTCATAAGGTTACCCAAAACCAAAGAGCCGTCTTCAACGTGCGTGGCCACACTTCGATCGGCCAAGACCACCAAAACGACCGGAGCACCGTAGAAAGGATCCGTACCCGGTTGACCGCAGATTTCTGCGTTTAAAGCCGAGAGTTCATCGCGGACTTCTTTGTCGGTGATGGCAAGAATGATGGAGGCTTGTCGACTCATGCCGTTAGGGGCATAGGTACCCGCTTCCAAAATACGTTCTAAGACGTCTTCCGGGACGGCGTCAGGCTTGTAGCTACGAATGGCGCGACGCGTCAACAAATTCTTCATGGCTTCGTTTTGCATAGCAAGTTTCCTTTCCTAAGAATCCATTCGAAACATTTTAAGAAAAGGTTGAAATTTTTGGATACGAAAAAAGGAGCCCGAAAGCTCCTTTTTGCGCAAAATCAAACGAAACTATTGAACATTACGTTCGCGATTTTGGTTAGCATCCACAATGCGTTGAATGTCGCTTTCTAACGCAGGTAACCCCAACTCTTGGTAGCAACGCTTGATGAGCTCTAAGGCGCCATCCGAGTAGGGCGTTTGTTGGAATTGACGAACCACGTTTTGGGCGCGATCAATGGCTGCCAAGTAAGCATGACGTTCGAAGTAAAATTCGGCCACGTTTAATTCATGGCGAGCTTGAGCCAAGACCAACTCGTGCATGCGACGACGGGATTCCGGTGCGTAACGGGATTCGGGGAATCGTTGAACGAGTTCTTTAAACGTATCAAAAGCGGTACGGGCTGCATCGGCATCACGCTCGGCGATGTCTTGCTTAAAGAGACCGGAGAACAAACCGTTGGGTTCGTTTAATGTTGCCAAGGCCTTCAAATAAAGCACATAATCGCTATTTTCGTGATTAGGATATTGCTTTAAGAATCGATCGCAAGCGGCGATGGCTTGAGCGGGTTCACCGTCACGCCAATACACATAAGCCAAGTCGATTTGGGCTTGTTGAGCGGAGCGACCAAACGGGTAACGAGACTCCAGTTTAGAATAGTAGTTCTGGGCAAGCGTCCAGTCACCGTCATCGGTTGCCGTACGCGCTTCTTCATAGAGGCGCTTTGCATCCCAATCAGACGTAATGTCGATTTCAGTAACATTACAGGCTGATAAAGTACTTGCTAAAAGAGCAATCGCAAGAATTTTCGTGGTGCGATGACGCAAATGTTGTAAAGTTAAGGCCATTGGATGTCTGTTTGAAAAAGATTCAATATTTTTGGATTATAGCGAAAACATAACGCTCTCAACAGACTGGCGACTGCTAAATAGTAATTAAGTTAAGGAAAGTTACATGTCACAACTGTATGACGAAGCCACCGCTTTTATGGCTCCCGATGATGCGATGGGCGAGCGCTTGGATAAAGTCTTGGCACAATTGATGCCTTCCATCTCGCGCGCACGTCTTCAAAGTTGGATTGAAGAGGGGGCGGTGACCGTTAATGGTGAGGTTGCCACAAAAATTCGCCAAAAGGTGAGCGCCGGTGACGAAATCGAAGTCGTTGCTCAACCGTCTCCAGAAGAGCTCGCCTTTAAAGCTGTGGAGATGGACTTAGATGTGGTGTATGAAGATGACGATATTTTGGTTGTCAATAAACCCGTGGGGTTAGTCGTGCATCCGGCGGCCGGTCACTGGGACGATACGCTTTTGAACGGCCTTTTATTCAGAAACCCGGAATTAAAGAATGTGCCGCGTGCCGGGATCGTGCACCGTTTAGACCGTGATACGTCAGGTTTGATGGTGGTTGCCAAGACAATTGAAGCCCAAACCGATTTGATTCGTCAGCTCCAAGCTCGTACGGTTAAGCGTGAGTATTGGGCAATTGTCCACGGTCGTGCTCCGGAAGCGGGTTTTGTGGATGAACCCATCATGCGTGATCCGCGCTCGCCCATGCGCTTCTGTGTGGGGCAGGGCCCGCGCAGCAAAGAAGCCAAGACTCATGTGCGCTTGGTGGATGCCGCTTTTGTGCCGGGTGCCGGTCAAACGCCCTTGACCGTGTCTTGGATTGCCTGTCGCTTGGATACCGGTCGCACGCACCAAATTCGTGTGCATATGCAATGGGCGGGTCTTCCTTTATTGGGTGACCCCGTCTATAAAGGAAAATTGGGTAAGCTACCGTCGGATTCTCCTTTGTCGATGATGCAACGTCAGGCGTTGCATGCATCGCGTTTAGGACTCGTGCATCCGCGAACGCAAGAACACATGGAATGGTTCGTGGAGCCGCCCGAAGATATGATTGAATTAATGGATACCTTGGGCTTTGGCCCTTGGGATGAACCGGTCTCGGTTTTTAAGGAATAAGAAATGATTGATGATGCAACGAAACCTGCGCTTGAAATTATGCAACCCGATTGGGACAAACTTTGTCCCCAAAACGTTGACGCTTTAATGACGTTGCGTGCCGGTGGCGTTTCTTCCGGTCCCTACGGTGACAAGACGGGTGTGGGTGGCTTTAATGTCGGCGCTTACTGCGGTGACGTTGACTTTTGCGTCAAGATGAATCGTCAATTGGCCTCGCAATTGGTGCCCTCTGACCCCAAGTGGCTCAAACAAGTGCACGGCACCACGATTGTGGATGCTGAAACGAGCGCGTTGGAAGTCGAAGCCGATGCAAGCACTTCGGTGACGCCCGGCGTGGTTTGTGTGGTGCAAGTGGCTGACTGTTTGCCGGTGTTGATCACTGAAAAGACGGGTAAGGCCGTTGCTGCCGTTCATTGCGGTTGGCGAAGCTTGGCCGATGGCATTTTGCAAAAGACGATTGTTCGCTTAAACGAACGTTTGGGCGGTGAGCATGAATACTTGGCTTGGATGGGCCCGCGTATCGGTGACGATGACTTTGAAACGGGTGAAGATGTCTTAACGGCAATGCAACAACATTTGCCCCAAGCCTCTGAAGCCTTTAAAGCTAAGGGTGACGGTAAGTATTTAGCCTCGCTCACAACGCTTGCCACGCAAGCTTTGGCTCAAGTCGGCGTGACCGAAACGGTGGTTGCTCGTCATTCAACGTACGCCAATGCCGATCTCTTTTACAGTTTCCGTCGCGACGAAACGACGGGTCGTCACGCTGCCATGATTTGGATTAAAGGAGAAGCTTGATGAGTCGAATTCCCCGTGTGGGCTTTGTGTCCATGGGCTGCCCCAAAGCGTTGGTTGATTCGGAACGCATCATGACCGAGCTTCGTGCCGAAGGTTATGACTTGGTGGGCTCCTACCACGATGCCGATTTGGTGATTGTGAATACCTGCGGCTTTTTAAATGAAGCCGTTGCAGAGAGCGTGGAAGCAATTCAAGAAGCCATGCGTGAAAACGGTCGCGTGATCGTGACGGGCTGCTTGGGGGCTAAAAAGCACTTGGACGGCACGATGTACTTGGATGACGTCTGCCCAATGTGTTAGGTATTACCGGTCCCGGGGAATTTAACAAGGTGATTTCGTTGGCGAATCAACATTTGCCTAAACTTCATGATCCTTTCTACGACTTGGTGCCCAAAGCCGGTATTAAGTTAACGCCCAATCACTACGCCTACTTAAAGATCAGCGAAGGCTGTAACCACCATTGCGCCTTTTGCATCATTCCGCAATTGCGCGGCCCCTTGGTGAGCCGCCCTGTGGGTGAAATTTTGCGTGAAGCCAAACTTCTTAAGGCCCAAGGCGTTAAAGAGTTGATGGTGATTAGCCAAGATACCTCGGCTTACGGTGTTGATCGCAAGTACGGGATTGATTTCACGCCAAATCCAAAGGCTGTTCGTGCAAAGCTTTTGGATTTGGCCAAAGAATTGGGTGACTTGGGGATGTGGATTCGTATGCACTACGTCTATCCCTACCCTCATGTTGATGCCGTCGTGGAATTGATGGCCGAAGGCAAGATTTTGCCTTATTTGGACATCCCGTTCCAACATGCGCATCCTCGTGTTTTAAAGTCCATGAAGCGCCCCGCTTGCACGGAAAAAACGCTTGAACGCATTAAGGCTTGGCGCTCGATTTGTCCGGATTTGACGATTCGCTCGACCTTTATTGCCGGTTTCCCCGGTGAAACGGAAGAAGAATTCCAATATCTTTTGGACTTCTTGGAAGAAGCGCAACTCGATCGCGTGGGCTGCTTTGCCTATTCTCCCATTGAAGGGGCGGCGGCTAATGAGTTGCCGGGTGCATTGCCAGACGAAGTGCGTGAAGAACGTCGTGAACGCTTTTTGGAAGTCCAAAGCCGTATTTCGGCTGAACGCTTGGCACGCAAGATCGGTCAAACATTACCGGTCATCATTGATGAATGCGAAGATGAAGACGGGGTGGCTATTGGTCGCACAACGGCGGACGCCCCTGAAATTGATGGCATTATCTATGTGACAACGGACGGTCACTTAAACCCCGGTGATATCGTCAACGTTCGCGTGACGGCGAATGAAGAGTACGACTTGGTGGGGCGTCACGTCCCGTAAAGGACTGCTATGCGAAGTCAATGGTCAACAATCAAACCTTGGATCAAACGTATCGTTTGGGCGGTATTGGGTTTGGTTGTTGCCATTGAGTCTTACTACATTGGCCAAGTTGTCTACTACGCCTATAACCCCGTCACAACGTCTTCCTACATTGAAAGCGAACGTGCGCGTTTGGGTAAGGTTCGTCACTATCCGGTCAAGCTCAATCAAATCAGCAATGTCATGATTCGCAGTGCCATTTCTGCGGAAGACTTCCACTTTCCAAAGCACCGTGGCATTGAGTGGAATTCCACGTACCGAGCTTTCATCAATAATGTCTTTCATGATAAGTCAGCGCCGGGTGGCTCGCCCATTACGCAACAAACCGTCAAAAACCTCTTTTTGTCTCACGAGAAAAGTTA
>CABSHY010000101.1 GCA_902477615.1 uncultured Sutterella sp. | reverse complement strand
AATTGCTACCGTTTCCTATACGTCGAGAACTTACATCAAGCCTTTGTTGGAATCGGGGCGACTTCAGATGACATTACCCGATAATCCCCGAAGCTCGAAGCAGAAATTTGTTGCTGCGTGACGTTGGATTAGATAACTTAGTTTAGAAACTGGGCAAGACAGGAGAGTCTGAGTTGAATCTCCTGTCTTGTTGCCATTAAGCGATGAGTTCACCAAAATCTTTATGAAGTTTGGATTGCGCTTCTTGTAACTGATCAAAGAGTCGATTAAGTGTCATTTCATCGGCTTTTAGAAGTTCTTGACCAGCGATTTTAAGTTTGAGAAGCGACTCCGGTTGAGGGCCACCATCAACAGCTCTTTCTGCCACGATATGACCCGGACTCAAAACTGCTCTAAATCCCATTTCATCAAAGGGAAACTCAGAGGGGAAATTCGGTAACTCCTCTTTGAGTTCATCTCGTAGCGCTTCATAAATTTTGCGAGCCTCTGCCAATGGGAAGTTCTTAGGTGTCCATTGATTATTGCGAGCAACGGTCACCATACGACTGGCAAAACCGTGACCAACGCGGAATGGGATGGCAAATTTACGCATCAAAACGTCAGCAAGCTCTTGCGAGGCCGTCCAATCAAGGTTGAGTTCTTCTAAGGCTCGATCTTTATCGATACATAGCATGGAAAGAAGCGTAGCAAAGGCTTCAACGACTTTGGCGGCATCATCAAGCATTTCAATGTTGAGTTTTTCGTCTTTAGCGTCATACATACCGGTGGGTAAGTTATGAGCACGCATAATGACACTATTTAAGCTGCCGAGGACCGCATTGGCATCACGTCTTACGTCAATGATTGGGCCGGGGTTACGTTTTTGCGGCATGGCACTTGATGCATACGTAGCAGAAACAAGAATCCAAGGACGAGGTTGTGCATACTGTTGCATGATTTCTGCAATGAATTGACTGATATGCAACATCGGGTGAACCAATTCAATGGCTGCGTCAATCATGACATCCGTGCCACCCACTTGCCCCGCGTCAAAGGTGTTGGCAACAGGGCGGTCAAAACCGAGATAGTCAGACATGCCTTGACGATCAAGCGGCCAGCCAGTGCCATTGAGAACGCAGGCCCCCATCGGGCATTCATTAAGACGAGCGTAGGCGCTTAACGTACGATCAAAGTCTCGAGCAAACGCCGTCGTATGGGCTAAAAGAACGTGAGCAAATGAAGAGGGTTGTGCCGCAACGCCATTCGTATAGCAAGGAATCAACACATCAGGGTTGTCTTCAACTAACTTTAAGAAACCTTGTCGAACTGCAAGAAGCGCTTTCATAAGGCGTAACGTTGCATCTCGCATCATAGCTCTTTGAAACGTTGCATGAATGTCTTGGGAGCTACGCCCTGCATGCATGAGGGTGGCGGTTAGACCTGCCTCTTTTACAACAAGCGGTTCGTAGCGAATGTACATCTTTGGGCGAGGATTCCCTTTGATATTGCCGTTGGCTTCAACTCGAGTAACCGCTTTTCCGAAGTTGCGAGCCTCGCTTTTGCTGAGTAACCCTTTTTTCGTATTGGTTAAAAGCGTTGCTTTATTGATCTCATTAATCCAAAAGAATTCATCGCGCGGCGGAACATCATTCCAACTCGTTAAATCTTCAGCTGCACCAGCAGCACCGGTAGATTGCAATCCTAATGTCATTTTTAATCTCTTTAAGTGATGAGTTTTTTGGGGATGGTCATTAATCATCCCCTTACATTTGTGAATAAATTACATCATAAGGATGGTGGTGATAAGCGAAACCACCAAACCTGCTGTGCACGGAATCAATGTGCGGCGGACAATCGCAAAGGGACTGACTTTGGCAAAGCCTGCCATGATAATCACGACACCAGCCACCGGAGAAATGGGACGAGTCATTTCACTAGCCAATTGCATCATCATGGCAAGATCGACAGCGTTGCCACCAAGTGCCGTGGCTACTTCCGGAGCGATGGGGACAAGACCCGTGAAGGAGGCAACACCGCTACCCGTCAGTACCGTAATGATGGCAATGACGCCAGACAGAACAACACCAGTACCCGCCATACCCATGCCAAGCGACTTGGCGCCATCAATAAGCATGGCGACAAGGCCGGTGTTGGTGAGGCCCGCAGCAAAGAGTGCTGCAACAAAGATGAGACCGACAACGTTCGTGAGCATATTACCCATCCCTTGGAACATCGCGTGGCCGTCTTTAAATACGGCCGTAATATCGCGTCTATTGGCTAAATCAACAAGAAGCGCAACAACCCAACCGATAAACATGGCCGTTGCAACGTCAAGAACAATGGTTTTGTACACCATCTTGTTGAAAACGAATAGGAGTACAAGCGGAACGATCGGCAAAAGCGCATAGTAAGCGGGCGTTGCATCAGCTTTCTTTTGTTTTTGAGCTAGTTCTTCCACATCAATCGTGTTTTGAATAAGACCAGCGGCTCGATCCTTATTGTCGAGGTACTTTTGTACCAAAATGTGCGCAACCACCACGGCAATAATCGAGGGAATTGCCACAGGGATTTGATACTTAATGAGGTACTCCATCGGCTCAATACCCGCCGTTTGTGCCGTAATCACAGCAATCCCGCTTGATGGTGCGTAGGAAAAGACAAGAGCTGAGGCAATGGCTGCGGCTGAAGCAGCAGGACTTACGCCCACGCCTAAAAGCAACGGGAAAACGGAAACGGCGAGCAACGTACCAAGCCCCGCAGCGCTTGTCACAACGAGACCAAGTAAGTGACCGAGAAGAAAAACAGCGCCCAAAATAACGTAAGGGGCTGAGAATTTCGAAAGAGGGCGAGTGCAGATCGCCACGAGCTTATCAGTTGCTCCAATGCGGTCCATATAGGCTGCAAAGCCACCGGCAACAAAGATAATGAAGCCCGCAGA
Organism: uncultured Sutterella sp.; assembly: GCA_902477615.1. Classification (GTDB taxonomy): domain Bacteria; phylum Pseudomonadota; class Gammaproteobacteria; order Burkholderiales; family Burkholderiaceae_F; genus Aphodousia. The sequence continues at coordinate 2,306 of CABSHY010000101.1, read as the reverse complement.
AAGAAGTTGGTTTCGAGACAGAATTCTCAATTGCTCAAAAAGGTCAAAACCGATAAACCCCGTTGACTTAGCTCCTCGTGGGAGGATATTGTCAACGCCACCTAAAACAGCCATTAAGTTAAGAGCAAGGCCCGCAAAAAGTAAAAGTGTTGTCACTTGAATCTTTTTTGCAATGCCGTAGCCTGTGAGAATCACGACGATAATGGCAAGAAATGGAAGAACTTGTTGCATTTTTAAGTCCTTTAAAAGGTACTTTAATGGTGGATGGGAGATCCGTTCCAACCGTTGATGTTTCGAATCCCCATCGTCATTCACGTATTAGAAGTAATGAACCATGCCGATGATGTATTCGTAACCTTTCTTGGTTTCATCGGCTTGCTGGAATTGCTCAACCGTTTGCTTGATGAAACCGGCATCGGTATAGATGTGGGTACGTTTGGTCATCGGGTAGTCGTAACCAATGGACACACCGTAGCGCGTAACGTCATACTTGGCTGTACCGTTTTTATCGTCCGACAACTCGGCATTCATATAACCGCCGCCGAGTTTGGCTTGCCCACCCCAGATGGGCGTTTGTAAAACGAGGGTTGTGCCGAAACCGTCATAGTTATGTTTGGTGACGGTAAGTTTGCCACTGTTGTTAAGCGTTGACTCTTTAAAGTACTCGACCATAAAGAAGGGCTTAACAAAACCAAAGTCATAGGCAACTTGCATGCCGGCTGAGAACGGATCTTTGTGCGTCTTATCGGAATAGGTTTCGGCATTACCACGATTGGTGGTATCGACAAGCATTTGAGCAAATAACGGGCCATTTTGATAACGAAGAGCGCCGGCGAAATAACGATCTTTTGCGTTATTGGTTTCGCCTTCGTCACCGTTAGTGGCATTAGAGTATTGCAGATAACCCGTTAACCCTGCCATTTGGGGCGTGGCATAGACAATGGAATTATCAACCGACCAGGTTGTGCCCGTCATATAGGGTTTGAAACCACCGATGTATTTATCTTGTACACCACCGAAAGGATTGACGCGGTAGGAGTTATAAAGAGCGGTGGAACCCACAACACCCTTCATGTAACCTAAACGACCAACCGTGACTTTGCCAAAGGGGCCGGAAAGCGACAAGGAGGATTCACGTTCCCAAAGACGTCCTTCTGTTTGCAAGGCACCCGTGTCACCCAAAAATTGACTTTCGAGAATAAAGCCAACTTTGTAATCGTTGCCAAGGTCTTCAGTTCCCTTAATGCCGAAGCGAGAAGAGTTACGACCGCCGCTTTTCATGGCCGTGTCCCAATGGCTGCTGCCATCTTTGCCGGTGTTTTTGCTAACCGTAAGACCGTAATCGAGTACGCCGTACACTTTGATGTCGGCGGCTTGTGCACATGCTGCGAGACTAGAGAGAACCGCAAGGACAAGGAGGTGCTTTTTCATTTGTTATCTCCCAATGGAAAAATGGACGAATTCCTAAACAGAATCTAATGTTCATTATCCTTTGGGAAAATCAACAAAAAAATAGCAGAAAAAACCATTGTGTTTTGTAATTTATTACAAAGTGTCTTAAAGAGAATTGAAGTAATTATTTCTCATTCTGTCGCCAAAATACGGTTCGGTCGCATTGAAACACTCAGAGTGGATTTTGGCCATAACGGTTTTGTACCAATCAATGAATAAGCGCACTCTTTTCAATTTAACGCATTCAGGACGCGTATAGATGTACAGACCAAGAGAGGGTTGTTCCCAATCAGGGAATAAGGGAATTAATTTCTTTTGTTGGATTTCTTCAAAGCAGTGAAGCAATGGCAACGAAGTGTGAATGCCCGAGCCTAACAGAACCGCTGTTTTTGCGGCGGTCGGCGAATCAAAAATGATTTGTTTTTTCCAGCGAATGGCACAGGACTCTTTACCTTTGGTGAGTGTTTGAACTGTTGCTCTCATATTGTTGGAAATGACAATGCCAGTATGTTGTGATAAATCCTCTGGTGTTTGTGGTGTCCCGAACCGTTTTAAGTACATGGGGCTTGCGCACGAAATAAGATCGCCTCGTCCATAGCAGATTTGAACAATGTTTGGATGGACTCTGTCGGGGCCGTAAGAAACGACAATATCGAGTAAGTCACCACGATGGTTTTCAAAGGAGATCGGAACGCCTGCCGTGTACTCTTCAATTTGTAAGTCAATATCAGGGTATTGTTCGCAAAATTTCATAAGTTGGGGTGTGAGCAAATCCCTTAGAACGGCGGGCGGAAGAGCAGCTCTGATGATGCCTTTTAAAGAGTTAGGATCGTGGTTAATGGATTGTCCCATTT
>CABSHY010000100.1 GCA_902477615.1 uncultured Sutterella sp. | reverse complement strand
CTTCTTCCTTCACGATCTTTTGATGCTCGGCGCTCATGCCGTCAAACGTCGTTTTATTGACCAACAACACTTGACAGTCAAAGTAGTGATTGGTCATCGCTAATTGATCTTGCGTTTCAAATAAAGAGTCCGCCAAAATCGTAAAGACCGGATTTTCTTCACCAACAACCACGCCTTGCTTTAATGACGTGTAGAGCTCCGAGTAAGCAATGCGTTGGGTATTGGCACCCACCGCGTCAAAAGCGGCCAATAAGCCCGTAGAAGGCGGAACACGGATCTTTAAACCCTTCAAGTCGTCTGCTTTATTAACCACAACACCCTTCGTGGTCGTTTGACGGAAACCGTAGTCAAACATGGATAAACCCAAAGCATCGTGTTCTTTTAAAGCGTCGTTCATCCAACTCATCACGAAGCTATCAATCGTCTTATGAGCGTGAGCATAGTTTTCAAATAAGAAGGGCGCCGTCATGGCGTTAAGCTTTTTTGAATACATCGCCATGTTGCCCAACGACACCACAGCCATATCCAATGCGCCTAACGTGATCTGTTCGGCCAATGCCGGCTGATCGCCCAATTCACCGGAAGGATAGACTTCAACTTTGACTTGACCCTTGGTGCGCTTTTGCACATTTTCAGCAAAAAGTAATGCTGCTTGATGGTGAGCGTGAGAGGTAGCCGCCGTATGCGCTAAACGCAAAGTCGTATCAGCAGCAAAAGAGGACGTTGCAAAGGAGCAAACCGCAATTGCGCCCGCACAAAGCGCAGTCAGAACTTTTTTCATAGGAAACTCTTAAAGAAAATGAATAAAACGCCCACAAAGGACGAATACAAATAAGATTTTACAGAAAGAAAATCAAACTACTCAGAAATGCTTACTGTCTTCTGCTTCCTGACGCGCGTTTTCTTAATGCAATGTCCTGTAGATCGCGTCCCAAAGGATCGTTTTTTGCTAACAATTCAATGTCATCGGCCAACTGCAACGCATACAAGACTCGCAAATAGGTACCCATTGCCACGGTAGGTAGCCCCTTTTCCACTTTAGAGACTGTCAAGACAGAGCACTGAGCGCGATCAGCGATTTGCTCCATCGTTAAATTTCTTCTCAAGCGTGCCGCTTTAATTTGCTCTCCCGTGATTTGGAGTTTCTTTGCAATCGCTCGAGGAAGGTGCGTTGACATTGTTTGCTTACTCATTATTAAATATATGTTATTTTAGTTAATTTTTATTTAATTATAGTTTATTGAATAGCTCCCATCGACAATAATCAATTCTATCTTTGCCCTTTTTTCTATCCTGATTTAAACTGAATTGGTTACGACTCACAATAAGACCGAAGTCCATCTTCACACAAAATACCTATGTTAAGTTCATTACTTTTGCGTCAAGCTGTCGCAGATTGGAAACATTCTGAGGGCGTCAAAGCCGTTACCGTTTCAGACATCACCGGTCACTTTCCTGCTTCTGACATCCAAGACGCATTAATCGAGTCACTTTCTGAGATTGACGCCATCATTGCTAACGGTAGGATCACCAAAAAAGATCCCGGTACTTTAGCCTCGATCGTGGAGTTATCCGGTCACACGGTTTTCATGAAGCGTGTCAACCACCGAACGAAGAAACCTCATCACCTGCTTCGCTATGTGTTGCTCCCCTCTCGTGGCTACACCAACGAAGTCGCAGCCCTTCGTTTAGCCCAACATGGCATCCCCACTCCTCGCATTTTCGGTGCTGCAGAGCGTCATGAAAAGGGTATTTTGGTTCACAGTTTCATTTTTGCCCAACCCATTGCCAACGCTATCGAAGTCGCTGATTTTTTAAGTCAGAATGTCGGTGCCCCCTCCCAGATGACTTCTCTTTTACATCGTTTGGGTGCCTTTACGAAGAAAATTCATGATGCCGGTCTCTATCACGGTGACCTTAAACTCAGTAACCTTTACTTTAAAGACGATGAATTAGGAGTTTGGGACTTAGACGGCATTCGCCTCTTTAAAAATCGCCCCTCACGCAAGTACATTGAGCGTGATTTAGGTCGTGCCATTTCGAGTTTTGCCCAGTCCATTGACAATAATCCCGCTTTAACCCACACCGATATTGCTATCACGGACATCATGAAAGCGTTTTGCGAAGGATACGCGGATCAGGACATCAATATCGATCGAATTTTTGAAGACATTAAAACGTATTGGTTTAAACACACAACGCTTAAACACTTTGTGGTTCGCTAAACAACCACCATTAAAAAAATAATCCCCAATGCGTTGATTTTTAAAGCATTAGGGATTTTCTTTTGTTCTTAAAAAAGAACTTACTTCACATTTTTGATGGTATTGAAGATGTGATTTTGATAGCTCTTTAATAGCGTCTTGTCCTCTGCGTCCATATAGAGACCATCGGCTTTTTTGCGCATCGTTACGTTTGCCACATAAAAAGGCGTCAAGGGAAGATTCATCTCTTCGAGCAACATACCGCCCAAGAAAACAATATCTGTGACCTTATGAGTTTCAGCAATGGCGTCCTTCTTATTGTTTTGAAGAGAGAAGAACGTCAAATATTCTCCCGACGAAACATCCGTTCGGTAAGGCGCATGTTTCTTAATGCTCGGCTGATGGTCAGCAAAGCGCATAAAGATCGTAGCCTTTTCACGTTGATCCACCCAAGCTTCAAATTCCGTGATAGCGTTTGAAGCTTCCACCAAACGCGCAATGTAGTTTTCGTACGAATAGAGCGCATCTTGAGACACTTTCACTTTGTCTGCCGCTTTTAATGTCATGCCCTTTTCATCATCTGCCGGATAGGGACCGTGTTCATTCATCGTCAAGGAATAGACAAAGGTCGGTTGCGTTTGTTTTTCCAGATACTTACGAATCATCGGCATGAGTTCAGCGGACTTCACCGTCCAAATGTTGCGACGCCCTTCACCGGGATAGCCCAATTCCGTTAAGTGAATGATTTCATCTGCGCCCAATGCTCGATAGGCTTTTCCAGAGTTATAAGCCCCTTCCGTAAAAGGCGTGATCACCACCACTTTATAGCCCGCGGCTTTTGCCCGCTTAAAAAGCGAATCCTGAACATGGAAAACCGCTTGATAGAAAACAGCACCGTCAAGCGGCTTAAAGTCAGCGGACGACAACCCCGTTAACGCAGCAAATTCCGACTTCCACGTCGCACCCCCATAGGTGTAGACACGCAAAAGGCCCTTAGCATCCGCGAAACGCGAATCAAACATTTCCATTGCCGGCAGTGAATTTTGTGCAATATCGCCAAACAATTGAGGATTGACCGTTGACTCTTGAAGTAAAAGCACCACATCGGGCTTATCTGCGTTCTTTGCCACGGGCTTCACGGCATCAACTTCAAAGGGCACAGCACCTGCCAAATCCAATTTATCTCCCGGATTTTCAAATTGAATGTGGGAAGAAAATAAGACGTTTGAAATAACGTTATTGCCCTTAGGTAACGTCTTTAACCAAGCCGCTTGCCCAAAGAGCATGGCGTAATAGGCGCAGGCACTCCCTAAAACCAACGTATTGATAAAAATAATGCCTCGGACTTTCCAACTAACCACTTTTTGCTGACGGATAAAACCCCAAACAAAACCCGCCGCCAAAATTAATGCAAAAATGAACGCCAAAATCGCCGCTGCCGGATAATGGAAAACCGTTTCAAAGTTATTGGGATCTAAGAAAACTTCAAAGTCAGAAAACTGCAGGCGATCCTTCCAAAAGAAGCGCTTGAACTCATTCAAAATAATGAGAACAACCGTCACAATGAAGGTCGCATTAAAAGCACCGAAAAAACGACCCGAGAGTTGAAAGAACCCGAAAATGACACTTAATACCCCTACTGCCCCCAAAACCGCATGAAAAGACGCACGGTAACTTAATAAAGCCACCATGACCAACAACATGAAGATCACGTAAATGTTTTTAGCGGAAAGTTTAGGGAGGGTCATAAGTGTAGAAAATTTAAAGAATTTCAGTGTGGACGTTATTTTATCGCAAGCGATTATTGATTGGGATAGCTAGCAATACATCCCAACAAAAATGGGAAATTTTAATTCAAAAATAGAAATCTTGAATAACGGGAAAAACAACGAATATTGCGTTATATCAAAGAAACCTAAGCTCTATATTTGATACACTAACAACGTCGTGAGCGCTTAAGTGCGGACAACTTATCCACCACTCTCTTCCTTTTGACAACGCGCAAGGTCTGAGATTCAACGCTGATAGCGTTTGAAGAGGGTCCTACCCGAACGACGGTTTAGGTAGGTGTAGAAATGACAATGGCCCGGTCGTCACCGAGCCAAAGTCAACTTTATAGGTGGATTCAAAGATGTTAACCGCATTTTTTGCCACCTCCGACATCATAGCACACTTGTGTTTCCAATTTGAGGATCTTGTTCCTCTGATTGTTATCCTTTGTGCTGTGACTACGAGGTTCAAACGGTAACGTTTGAGTAAGTTAGGGGGGAGCCTAGCTCCCCCGCTCGTAGCCAATAAATATTTATCAAAGCAAAATAATCTAAGGCGTATTGTCAAAAGTTATGTCAAAATTTAATTATGCTTGCCAATTTCTAACCCTTGAAGACGGCTCTCCTATCATCAAATGCCGAGATCTTCCCGAACTCCTTTCTTGGCCAATTGAGAACGAAACCAGCGAAGAATGGGCTCGCTACGCCGTTGAAGACTGTATCGAATTTCGCATGAGAGACGGCGAAATCATCCCTGAAGCTTCAGAAGCAAAAGAAGATGAATACGTTGTTGAATTGACTCAAGAACTAATCGAAAAAATTCTTCAACATAACGAAAAAGTACAAGTTGCTCAATAGCTCATTCATTTCCTTTGAAAAGAAACTAACTCCCAAAATGGTAATAGCCCGGTCGTCACCGAGCTATTGCCATTTTTAGGTGGATTCAAAGATGTTAAGCGCATTTTTAGCCACCTCTGAGCATCTTATCACACCACTCAATTTTTACAGACTATCAAGTACTAGTTAATCGGATGAATCAACCTCAAACTTTCAAACATCGGACGATGCTTCCATTCGGCCTGACTGATTAAGCAATACCAGTCATACATCGGTGAATTTTCTCTTGCAATTAAACTAATCGATTGATCAACCAAAAGCGCGTCAAACGCCGCACTTAAGCTTGTCGTTCGAGGCGAAACCAGTAAGCTCCAATGCTCATCGTTTTTGCGATCCCCATCAAGTTTTCCGACATAACCA
>CABSHY010000099.1 GCA_902477615.1 uncultured Sutterella sp. | reverse complement strand
GCTCAACTCGTTTCCTCCCCGCTTCATCTTTCACTTTCGATAAAGCATTTTCGACGGTACGTACTGCACTAAAGTACGTGAAATCCAACTCAGCTGCGTCGTTCGATCCTTTAGGATGGTAGAAGATATGTTTTTTAATGGCAGGCCCATCGTAGACAATGGCTTTTTCTTTATCCGTTAGATCTTTAAAAGGAACATCGGTTCTGACTCCCATTGCACGACACACATCCGTCATCAAAGACCACATCAAGGTCTTCCAAGGCATCACGGCCCCTTCATCAATGGTGAGCGTTTCATCGGGCACTAACGTTGCTCGATCAACCGTTCTGACAACCCCCGTTCCATCGCAGGTTCGACACGCCCCTTGCGAATTAAAGGCCAAACTCTCGGCTCCCGGCGCAAAAAATTTCACGCCGCACACAGGACAAATTAAAGGACGCTCTGCAGCAACGTCTAACGTCGGCTCAACATAGTGGCCGTTGGGGCAACGGTGTGAAGCCAATCTCGAAAACATCAGACGCAAGGAATTTAAAAGTTCCGTTCCCGTCCCGAAGGTACTGCGAATGCCTGGGACTTGAGGGCGTTGATGAAGGGCCAAGGCAGAAGGGATATGTAAGACCTCATCAACATCTGCACGAGGCGCTTGTGTCAGACGGCGACGCGTATAGGTTGAGAGGGCTTCCAAATATCGACGAGAACCTTCGGTATAAAGAACGCCTAAAGCCAGGGAGGATTTACCGGAACCTGAAACACCGGCGATGCCCACAATTTTATTGAGCGGAATATCCACATCAATATTTTTGAGGTTGTGGACGCGAGCGCCTCTTACTTGGATCGCCTTGACCATTTGTTTTTACCTCGTTTGTCACTTATGTCTTTCATGTCACTCATGTCAACACATGTTTTACAAATAACATATGTTATTTTAAAAAACATATGCTAACGTGAAAAACATATGATGTCGCATATGCCTAACATAGGCTTTCTCAAGAAAATACATCCTTAGGTTGCCATTATGTCAAATCCCAAACAACTAGCCAGTCTTTTTGCGTTTGAGAATAGATCCGTTAATTTGGAATTCAAACGTGAACTTGATGATCGTACAGGCAAAAAGAATTTACTTCGTACCATTGTTGCGTTTGCCAATACTGCCGGAGGCACAATCATTATAGGTGTTGAAGACAAGACTCACGAAATCGTCGGAGTCGACCCCGAACAAGCTCCACGCATTATCGACGATCTCACAAATGCCATTTGCGATGCCTGCACACCAACCATTGCCCACACCTTTAACATGCTCACGGTGGGCGATAAACTCGTGATCAAACTGCGTGTGTTTCCGGGATCTGAAACGCCTTACTACATTAAGTCGTTAGGGCAAGAAAAAGGAACGTATGTTCGTGTCAACAGTACGACAAGACCGGCTGACGAGTACTGGCTCAGAGAGCTTCAATTAAGTGGCGTTCGTCGCTCTTTTGACCAACAAATGGTTCCAGGGGCTGATGCGCTCACTGAAGAAGACATTCAAACCTTCTGTGATTTCCTCTACGAGGAAGCATTAAAAAATGCCGGAGAAAAATCGGTTCGAGTTCTTAGAAAACAAGACTTGAAAAACTGGGGAATTGTGATTGAGCACGAAGGGGTTTTGTTCCCGACTCATGCCTATTTCCTCTTAATGGGAAAGCATCCGACCCTACAATCTGCCGCCATCCAATGCGCTCGATACCCCAACAATGATTTATCAACATTTTTGGATCGCAAAATTTATACCGGTTCGCTTTTTGAACAATTTCACAAAGCGTTTGATTGGATTGTCGGCATTTTGCAAATGCGTTCTGCCATTATCGAAAAAACTCGTACAGATTTCTTTGAACTCCCACTGGAAGCGATTCGCGAAATCTTAACGAATGCGCTTTGCCATCGCAGTTACGTTTATGACGGAGCGGCAATCAAAATTTCTATTTTACCTGACCGATTGGAAGTTACTTCTCCCGGACCGCTTCCGACGTCCATCACGGTTGAAAATTTGATGGAAGGCTACACGTTCTTTAGAAATCCTGCGATTGCTGCCGCCTTTAAATATGTTGGCCTCATTGAACAATGGGGCTCGGGCCTGCCACGTGTGGTTAACCTGATGAGAATCTGGAGTTTACCTAAGCCTCTAGCCGATGACATGGGGGCCGCAGTTAAGCTTACGCTCTATCGTCCGAATGACAGGTGGCCCACTCCCAAAGAAGAAGCGCAGATTACGCACTTTGTAAAAACGGGAACAGTTCCGGCGTTGGAAGAGCCCGTTGCCATTGTGCAAAATGGAGATTCTTCTCAAAAAGAACAGTTGCTTGGCTTTTTGGAAAAAGACCCTTCTTTGTCGATTATCAAGCTTGCCAACAAAATGGAAAGTACCGCAGCTATCGTTCGCGGTTTGATGGAGCAGTTAAAGACTGAAGGTCGAATTTCTAGAGTCGGCAGTGTACAAAAGGGTTTTTGGAAGGTTCATTAAGGACAGGTGTGGGCACTTTCTCATTCACAAAAAAGTGCCCACAAAATGACATTATCTTGACGAAAAATCAGTGTTTGGCTCCGCCCCAAACATCACTCCAATCCCCCGTCAAAGCGCCCTTGGCGTAATCCACCACACGATTTTCAAAGAAATTGGTGTGCGTGACTCCCAGCATGGCATCCACCCAAGGCAAAGGATTGTGCTTGACGCCAAAAATCCCCTTCATCCCCATGGCAATAAGACGGCGATCAGCGATGTAACGAATATAGGCTTTAACATCTTCTTGCGTGAGTTTTTGCATTTCGTTCACACCAAAGGCCAACTCAATGAAGCGATCTTCCAATTCCACCATCTTTTCGGCAATCGTGTAAATCGTACGCTTTAAATCATCGTTCCACATGTCGGGGTTTTGCGTAATGTACTCTCGGAAAAGCTTGATCATTGACTCGGTGTGTAACGTTTCATCGTTAATTGACCAGGCAATAATTTGCCCCATGCCTCGCATCGTACCGTTGCGCGTGAAGTTTAAAAGCATCACAAAGCTAGAGAATAACTGCATCCCTTCGGTGAAAGCAGAAAACGCTGCCATCTTGGCGGCAAGATTTTCCTCATCATCTTCTCGAAGACCGTGGAAGTAGTCATGTTTATCGGCCATCGCTTCGTACTCTAAAAATTCGTTATAGATGGCCTCTGGCATCCCTAAGGTTTCAATTAAGTGCGAGTACGCTGCGACGTGCACGGCTTCTCGAGCTGCAAAGCTCGAGAGCATCATGCGAATTTCGGGTTGCGGGAAAGCCGGCAAATAAGTGTGAACATAAGCCGAACTCACATCAATGTCTCCTTGTGTGAAGAAGCGAAAAACCTTCGTTAAAAAGTCACGTTCAGCTTCCGTTAAACGCAAACGCCAATCCTTCACATCTTCGACCATCGGCACTTCAGTCCAGAGCCAATGCATCTGTTCAGACTGCATGAAAGCGTCATAAGCCCACGGATAAACAAAGGGTTTGTAGTAGTCACGACTTTGCGTCAAAAGGGTTTTCTTCTTGTCCATTTTTTATCCTTCACAGGCCAAACAGGTGCTATCTTCCAAGACTTCACGCATATTGATATCGTCTTCAATGCGGCGACGTTCAATGGCCACTCCCACACGATCGGCCTTTCTTAACTTATCGCTTCGACAATAATAAAGCGACTTCAACCCTCGCTTCCAAGCCAAGAAGTGGCAGGCATGCAAGTAAGCGATGGATACGTCGGCGGGGAAAAATAAATTAAGCGACTGCCCCTGATCAATGTACGTTTGACGGTCAGCTGCCAATTCAATCAACCAACGTTGATCAAGCTCCTGAGCGGTTTTAAAGACGGCTCGAATAGCTTCAGGGATCGCCTCAATATGTTGGACACTACCGTCATGCGCAATGATGTCCGCCCAAACTTCATCGGTATTCATTTGAAGTTCATCGAGTGCTTTAACCAAATAACGGTTTTTGACGATATGAGCCCCCGAAATCGTATCCTGACGGTAGACATTGGCGCGTCGCGGTTCAATCGAAGGACTGGTGTTGCCAACAATTAAACTCGAAGACGCATTGGGAGCCACAGCCATCCAGTGAGAAAAACGTCGTTTGATGCCGGCGTCTTTTGCATCAGGGCACGGCCCCCGCTCTTCACACAAACGCTGATCAGCCAGCTCACACTTTTGATGAATATGCTCGAAAATTCGACGATTAAGAGCTTTTGCGATGGCACTATCAAACGCAATCCCTTTGCGTTGGAAATACGCCTGCAAACCCAACGTCCCTAACCCTACGGAACGCTCTCGTTGCGCCGAATATTTCGCTCGCGAAATAGGATCCGGTGCGTGCTCGATAAAGTACTCAAGAACGTTATCGAGGAACATCATCACATCATCGATAAAACGATCTTCCTTTTTCCACTCATCAAAGTACTCCACGTTCACGGAACTTAAGCAGCAAACCGCCGTGCGATCGGCACTCGTGGGTAAAAAGATTTCGGTGCAAAGGTTGGAGCCATTGATGGTTAAGCCTTGCGCTTTAAGCCACTCGGGTAACGACCGATTAGCCGTGTCGGTGAAGACCAAGTAGGGTTCGCCCGTTTGCATGCGCAACTCTAAAATGCGCTGCCAAATATCTCTTGCACTCACCACTTCTACGACTTTGCCCGAATGCGGATCCTTCAAGGGCCAGCTGTCATCAGCATTACCATCCTTCATACTCGCTTCAATCTTTTGCATGAAAGCATCCGTGATATTGATTCCATGGTGCAAATTAAGCGTACGCATGTTCTGGTCACCCGTGGGTTTGCGCATCTCAATAAATTGGACAATATCGGGATGATCAACCGACAAAAAGGCTGCATAAGAGCCTCGACGGGTCGTACCTTGACGATAGGCCAAGCAGGCCGCATCGTAAACCTTTAAGTGAGGCATGACACCGACACTTTTTTCATCGGCACTGCGAATGGCCAAATGAATGCCAACGCCACCGCCCAACATCGAAAGCCAATTGACTTCTGAGAGCGTATCTACCAAGCCTTCGGCGCTATCTTCCATGTAAGAAAGAAAACAGCTCACGGGCAAACCCTTTTTCGTTCGACCGAAACTTAAAATGGGCGTGGAAAAACTTAACCAATGTTTAGAGGCGTAGTCATAGATGCGCTGAGCATGCGCTTCATCCGTTGCAAACGATTGAGCGACAAACGCCAAACGGTCTTGCGGACTTTTTTCATCCGCACGCATATA
>CABSHY010000098.1 GCA_902477615.1 uncultured Sutterella sp. | reverse complement strand
GTAATTGCGGTGTGAGAGGGGCGAGATGTTAAAATAAATCTCCCCCTACTCGATTTAGTCGCGGTCAAATGGCATTTTCTCAGGCCATGCGATCAGTTCATTGTGATCCATTTCATCAATGGCAGACGGCCCCAACTCAGCGGTATTGACTGCGTAGTTGAGCTTGGCGTAAACATTAGCAACATCTTCCATCAAAACATCTTCAGGATCGTGACGTTCGTCTTCAAGTCGATCAATGCAATCTTGAAGACACTCTAAGGTGTCGCTTAACGTAGCAATGAGCCATTCTCGATCAACAGTCATAGTAATTTCCTCGCAAATTTCAATTCAAAAGTTTGAGAATTTTGTCATGTGTCTGAAAAATTCAACGTTATGCTGTAAAAAGCTGTTGCAAAGTTCCCAAATCATTGAAGTTTAATTCTAAAATAGTCAAGATATTGTATCCAATTTTTCTTGGGCGTCATCGACATGAAAAAATTCCAAAAATCCGCCTTAGCCCTGAGCTTGATGTTATCTTTTGCCGTTTCTGCTGAAGCGGCTTATCTCGGTCAGTTAACCGTTCAAAGCCAAGCTCATCAGAATTTTCAAGCCACGTTTTTAGTTCACGATGTTGCTCCGAACGGTACATCTCTGACAGCACGTTTGGCACCGGAAGAAGTTTATCGTCAGTACAAGATGGTGATGCCTGAAAGCGCTAAGGGTTTGTCTTTGGCGTTGATTAACAAAAATCCGTTGACGTTAAGAATTTCGGCTCATTCTCCCGCCCAAGAACGCGCCTTCCCGTTGTTGGTTGAATTGAATGAAGGCGGACAAAAAACGGTTCGTCAATATAACATTCACTTGGGCGCTACGGGAACTGTTGAGCCAGTCGCTGTTCAGGTGAAGGCTGAGCCCATCGCTCAACCAGAACCTTCTGTGGCTGCGATTATCAAGCAAGCAGAGCCGGTTAAGCCCGTACAGACTGCTCCTGTGAAGAAGGCAGCGACCTCGACTCAAACGCCTTTGGAACGTATGCAAGCTCAAAACTATGACTTGAGCCGTCCGATTGTGATTGAACATGGCTATACGCCTTGGTCTTTGGGTGTGCTCTATCAAAAGCTTTACCCGCAAGCCAGCGTCAACCAAGTGTTGGTTGCATTGGCTGTTCACAATCCACAGGCTTTCCCTGCAGGAAATGTTCGCCAATTAAAGGCCGGCGCACAATTGAGCGCTCCGAGCAAAGACTTGGTGATGTCGATTGATCGCAAAGCTGCTCAAGAGATTGTGCAAAAAGGCTTGACCATTGAGGAGGTCGCAAGTCGTCCTCAACCCATTGCACAACCGGTTGCTAAAACCCAACCTAAGAAGCCTGCTGTAAAACCGCAACCGAAGGTTGAACAACCCGCAGTCGCACCAGTTGAGGAAGTCAAACCTGCGGTGCAACCTGAACCCAAGGCACAACCGGAAGTAAAGAGTGATATTCCGGTTGTCGAAACGCCGCATTTTACAGATCCTAAGACGCCTGCAGCAGAAACGACGTTGCCGCAAGAACCTTTGACGCAATTGCCGCCTGCAGAAGAAGTTAAACCTGCAGATCCGGCACCGACCTTAGAAATCATGACCGAAGAAGAGGAAGTGGTTCAAGAAGAGTCGACAAGTTGGGGTTGGTATCTTTTGATTTTGGCGCTCCTTGGTGGTGCCGGTTTCCTTTACTGGAACACCAAAAAGGGCGGTCGAGTCAATTTGAATAGCTTTAAGTCTTTCTTGGAAAAGAAGACGCCGCAAGTGCGCCAAGAACCGGCAGCATCTGCTACTCAACAACCGACGGCTCAAACGGTGCATCAACCTGAGAGTGAACCCGTGCAACAGCCGATGGCCCAAGAGTTTAAGGGACAAACTCTTGAAGAAGTGACGTCACAAACCGTGGTTCATCGTGAAGAGATCAAACCTGTTGAAGTGGTTGAACCCGTGCAAGCCACGGTTAGCACGGAACATCCGAAGGATGCCTCTAATATCTTCGACTTGGTGGGAGAAGCAGATGTTGAAGAGCCGACTCCTGCAAGCGTTCAAAATAACTCTGCAACTGCGGGCCAAAGCATGAAAGACTCTTTAGACATGGCTCGATCCTTTATTGCGATCGAAGCAACGAGAGAGGCTTTTGAGCTTTTGCAACAGGTGATCAAAAACGGTACGCCTGAAGAAAAGGCTGTTGCTGAAGTCTTGATGAAGCAAGTACGAAAGTAACAACGATGCGTGTTGCTTTAGGCATTGAATACAACGGTGAAGCATTTTGCGGTTGGCAGACCCAACCGCAAGTGCCAACCGTACAAACCACACTTGAAGCGGCGTTAAGCCGCTTTGCCGTTTCTCCGATTTCGACGATCTGTGCTGGACGAACCGACACGGGGGTCCATGCTACGCACCAAATTGTCGATTTTGCGCCACCAGTCGATCGCCCGTTAACAGCGTGGGCGAGAGGCGTTAATACGTTCTTGCCACCTACAGTTGCCGTTAAGTGGGCTCGATGGGTTCCTGATGATTTTTCATCTCGCTTTAGTGCAACAGAGAGAATTTACGAGTATTGGATTTTGAATACTCCGATTCGTAGTCCCTTGATGGAAGGTAAAGTCGGTTGGCAATTTCGACCGCTTGATGAAAAGTTAATGCAAACAGCAGCGGATTACTTGATTGGTGAGCATGACTTTTCAAGTAATCGAATCCCAATCATTCGCCCCGCCCGTCCAGTGCGCACTATGCATGAGGTACGCATTGAACGGGCGGGGCGAATGATTGGGATTCGATTAAGAGCAAACGCTTTTTTACATCACATGGTTCGCAATATTGTGGGTAGTCTCGTTTACGTGGGTACGGGGCGAGAAAGTGTGGATTGGTTTAAAGAGGTACTGGATGCTCGTGACCGCACGATTGCGGCGCCAACCTTTGCTGCGGGCGGACTATATTTGGTGGGTGTTCGTTACCCAGAACAGTATGAAATTCCGCTTTACAGCCCCACAATTTGGGACTATCCCGTTGGTATAATGGATAAGTTTTAAAGGCCTTAGCGCCCATTGAAAAGGAAAGATAATGAGTTGGATTGATCGTTTGTTGCCTCGCATTAATAAGCGCGAAAATCAACGAACTGAAAAGAAAAAAGACAGCACGATTCCTGAAGGTTTATGGACGAAGTGCCCGAGTTGCGAGCAAGTGCTTTACACGGAAGAGTTGCGCGACTCTTTGATGGTGTGCCCGAAGTGCGGCCACCATATGCGTATCGGTGCACGAGTACGTGTAGAAAACTTCCTTGATCCGAAAAACCAAGTTGATTTGGCGCAAGAAGTTCGTGCGGTTGATCCGTTGAATTTTGTCGATAGCAAACCCTATCCTGAACGTCACCAACAAGCCATCGATAAGACGAAGGAAACGGAAGCGTTGGTTGTGAAGTATGGTACGTTGCGTGGTTTGCCTGTGGTTGTAGCCGCTTTTGACTTTAATTTCATGGCAGGTTCCATGGGCTCAGCCGTGGGTGAGCGCTTTGTGCGCGGTGTGGCAGAAGCCACGAGATTGAAGTGTCCCTTCATCTGTTTTGCTGCCTCTGGCGGTGCCCGTATGCAAGAAGGTCTTTTGTCCTTAATGCAAATGGCCAAAACGACGGCTGCCGTAGCCGGTTTAGCCAAGGAAAATTTGCCCTTTATTTCTGTGCTTACGGATCCGACGATGGGTGGTGTATCTGCCAGTTTTGCTTTTATGGGTGACATCGTGATTGCAGAACCCAAAGCGTTGGTCGGTTTTGCAGGTCCCCGTGTGATCGAACAAACGGTTCGTGAAAAGTTGCCCGAAGGATTCCAACGTTCTGAATTCCTTTTGGAAAAGGGTGCCATTGACATGATTGTTGATCGTCGAGAAATGCGCGCCAACATCGCCGAGTTGATTGCTTTGTTGATGAAAAAGCGTTACACGAACGCTGAGTAATTCACTTTGAATCTATCGCCAGTCGACCATGCTTCGGCGTGGTCGATTTTGCTTGAAAGAAGAAAATGAGCCAAAAACAAACGTTGCAAGATTGGTTAAGTTTTGTCGAAAGCCAACATCCCGAGACAGTGATCGAATTGGGCTTGGGTCGCATGAAACGAATGCTTGAAGTGTTAGACATTCGTTTTGCCTGCCCTGTGATTTTGGTGGGAGGTACCAATGGCAAGGGCAGTACTTGTGCGATGTTGGAGTCGATCTATCGTGCAGCGGGGTTGACCACGGCTGTGCATACGTCGCCGCATATGCTTCGCTTTAATGAACGAGGTCGCATTAACGGTGAAGAACTTGCTAATGCTGCCTTAGTTGAAGCTTTTGAAGAAGTTGATGCCAAGCGTGATGGGCTCGGTTTAACGTATTTTGAATTTACGGCATTGGCGATTTTATTGACTTTTCAAAAGGCCAATCCCGATGTGGTGATTTTAGAAATCGGTCTTGGTGGTCGTTTGGACGCGATCAATGCGTTGGAACCGACCGCATCCATTGTGACAACCATCGGTGTTGATCATGAAGCTTTCTTAGGCAATACCCGAGACAGTATCGGTTGGGAAAAAGCACATATTTATCGTAAGGGCAAACCGGCCGTTTGTGCAGACCCCAATCCACCATTAAAGCTTTTTGAAGTGGCACTTACCATGGGGGCAAAGTTAACGACTCGTGTCAAAGACTTTGATGTCACAGCCGCTGATGGTGCGATGACGTTTAAAAATGCCAAGGTCAATTGGACGTTACCGTTACCGGCTCTGGAAGGTGTTAATCAAATTGATAATGCCGCTGGTGTCTTACAGGTGATTTCTGAGTTGCTTGATCAATTACCTGTCACTGAAGCACAAATAGCTCAAGGGTTACGTGAAGTGAAAATCACAGCACGTTTCCAAAAGGTCGCTGATGAACCGTTGACGTATTTGGACGTTGGTCATAATCCACATGCCGCCGTTGTGTTGGCGAAAAATGTCGCACAATTACCCAAGGGCGGTAAGACGTTGGCCGTTTTTGGTATGTTGGCCGATAAGGATATGCATGAAGTCATTGCTCTGATGCAAGACCAAATCGACCAATGGTTCATCGCTTCCCTGCCGCCACCTCGTGGGGCAAGTTGCGAATTGTTAAAGAAAACAATGTTGGAAGCCGGTGTAAAAGACGGTAAAATCAAAGAGTTTGAAAATATTGAGATGGCGTTAGTTGCTGCTCAACAAGAGGCTGATTCCAAAGACAAAATTATTGTTTTTGGTTCTTTTGTGACGGTGACTGCAACGCTTAATCATTTTGTGCATTAAGGCCCATGGAAGATAAAAACCCTCAGTCTTTGCCCGAGTATGGGGTCACTGATCCGACTCAAACGCAGAAGATGGTCTCGCAGGATCATGAGACAAAGCT
>CABSHY010000097.1 GCA_902477615.1 uncultured Sutterella sp. | reverse complement strand
GCTTGAACCTTAATTTCCGGGATGTACGGCAAAATGATCGTGGAAGACAACCACACGATACCGAGAATCACGATCAAAGATTCGTAACCACCGGCAAAGAGCGTGGATTCCTTAATCTTCGTCAACGGAACCTTGCAGACCCAGAACATGACGAGACCGGCCATCAACATGGACATCACGATGATGTCACGAGAACCCAACGTGTGACCAATTTGCTTCTTGAACAAAAGCATGAGCACGATGAAGAGCACGGAGCACAAGAAGATGATCACAGAGGTCTTGGCGCTAGCAGGCAAGGGCTTTTCCTTTTCAGCAGAAGACGTCATGGACACGAGACCTTGAGCCATACGTTGCTTAAAGATCGGATCATCGGCCAAGTTGCAGCCTTGGAAGCTCGCAATAACCGTGCTGACGATGGAGCCAAACAATGCAGCCGGCATGATCACCATCAAAGCTTGACCGAAGGACACGCCCATCGTTTCAACCGTCACCCACATAGCGGCCGTAGCGGCAGAAATCGGAGAAGCGGTAATAGCCACTTGAGAGGCAATCACAGCTGCCGTCAATGGTTGAGACGGACGAACACCATTTTGCTTAGCCACTTCTTGAATAACGTTCAAAACGGACATGGCGGTAAAGCCCGTACCGGACAAAACCGTCAAAACGAACGTGACAGCAGGAGCCAAGTAGTTGATGTACTTCGGATTGTTACGAAGCAAGTTACCGGAGACGCGGACCAAGTAGTCCATACCGCCTGCTACGTGCATTACGGAGCAAGCGAAGATCACGGTCATGATGATCATGATCACGTCAACAGGGATGAAACCAGGCTTCAAACCGAAAACGAAAACGGCAATAAACATGCCGAGGCCGCCGGCCATACCGACGCCGATACCGCCCAACTTAGCTGCATACACGATGCAAGCAAAAAGCAGAGCGAAGTGCAGAAAAACCATCATGTCAATCTCCAAAAATTGTGGTCATGTGATGAATATCACTAAATCTATAAGTAACAGCCATGAGGTTTAACTACTACTTGTAGAGTTCTTCATAAGAACACCTTCATTGTAAGCGTAAGTAAAAATAATACGTTATAACTAGGTGCATTCCCTTAGAAGGGTTTTCACTGAATACATTCAATTAAGTTGCATTTTTTGATTGGCTGAAGTGACTACTTCACTGTATCAACAACCATATGTGTGTTTGTGTACTCGCTGTATTGTTGAGTCACTTCTTTATGTAGAGTTATGTTGTACTTCAAGCCGAGCAAGAAAATCGAAGATTCATAGATAACAGGTTGTCGATTCAGTGGAGTCGCTGTTTGTGAAGTTATCAACATTTTTGTACTCCGTCTTTTGTTTTCGTTTCAAATTGTTTAGAGGGTATTAGACACAATTAGACTGAGTTTTGCTTGGATGCATTCACTGTGATTCCAACGTTAAATGTGTAGAGCTATGGCGGAAATGAAAAAAGAGCCCTAGAAGATATCTTCAGGGCTCGAATATCCATGCGGTGGATTTGATCTCATTGTATTATAAGAACTTTTTTATTTTGATCCTTCGTACAAAGGGTTTTCCCTTCATAGGTTTAACACCCATGGGCAGAGTTGTTTTTGACGTTTACAGTAATTAACGTTCGTGAACTAAAAAGCAACTAAAGGAGGAGCTTTGCATGAAATACTCGAAAATTGCCTTAGGCGTCTTAATGGCTGGTTCTGTTTTTGCATCTGTTGCAATGGCTGGAGATAGGCCACGTGACCTTGGTATTGAAATTGGTGTACTCCAAACAGGTACGAATAACGCCATTACAGACGTAAAAGGTGTTCTAGTCGGTCAAGTTAATAAGCACGATGATAAGAAGGGTATGCATACTGGCGTGACAGCCATTGTTCCTCATACGAACAATATTTTCAAAAATAAAGTGCCAGCAGGTATTTTCTTAGCGAATGGTTTCGGTAAGATGACTGGTTATCCTCAAGTTAAGGAATTGGGTAACTTGGAAACTCCAATTGTTTTAACGAATACGTTGAATGTTGCAGCTGGTATTGACGGTATCATTGATTACACGTTCTCCTTCAAGGAAAATGGTGATGTGCGTTCTGTTAATGCAGTAGTTGGTGAAACTAATGACGGCGGCATTAATGATATTCGTGCGCGTTTTGTCAAGCCAGCTGATGTATTAAAAGCTATTACGACAGCAAAATCAGGTCCGGTTGAGGAAGGTGCTGTTGGCGCAGGCTCTGGGACGAAAGCCTTTAATTTCAAGGGCGGGATTGGTACGGCTTCACGTGTATTGCCGAAGTCTATGGGTGGGTACACGGTTGGCTGAAGCTTATGAAAAACGAGCGCGATTGCACGAGCCGCTGATGGCGTGGAAGTTGGTAAAGCATTGGGCGGATACCCGTATCAAAAAGAAATTGAAAGTGCAGACGGCTCTATCATGATGATTGTAGCTACTGATGCCCCGTTGGAAGCTCGTAATCTTGAACGTGTTGCCAAGCGTGCATTCATGGGTTTAGCTAAGTCAGGTGGCGTTGCCTCCAATGGTTCTGGCGATTTTGTAATCGCATTTTCGACCAATGAAGCCATGCGTATTCCTCATAATGGCGTAAAGGGTGAAAAGCTTCCTATGAACGTTGTTCAAAACGATGATATGACACCGCTCTTTATGGCTACTATTGAGGCTACGGAAGAAGCCGTGATTAATTCCTTGTTTGCCGCAAAAGATACGAAGACCTATAAGGGTACGGTTGTAAAGGCTTTGCCGAAGGACAAGGTCATGGATATGATGAAGGCTCATAACAAGCTTGTGAAGTAAATATTGTTTGAGTAATTTTTGAAAAAAGGGTGTTGATAAAGTCGAGAAATCGATTGATTCAACCCCCTTTTTCTGTTCACTTTGTTGGTGTAGAAAGTTCTTTGTTAAGTTCTAAGGATGGATACTTCTTCAAGCAAAAGGCTAAAAACGAGGAGGGTTATAAGTTGCAAGTTTAAGTGCAAAGCGAGAATTTTTGATCCTGTTATGTATGGTAAACAGTTATTGATTTCCACGGCCCAACTAATGTATTAGTGCGTTCTACAGTACAGGTATAGTAAGGGACTTCAGAATACGGAATAAGTATTTTCTGGTGTTTTTATAGTTAAACGGTTATGTTGCAAAGCGAGAAAGATAATCGCCTTAATCTTCAGAAAAATGGCAAAATACCCCCTTTGCCCAAACTGTTTTCGTAAGTAATTAGACATGGTTAGTTTCTTAGATAAATTAAATCCCCAACAACGCCGAGCTGTGGATATGCCGGCCAAAAGCGCCTTGATTTTGGCAGGGGCCGGCTCCGGTAAAACGCGTGTGTTGACGACGCGCATTGCCTACATCATTCAATCCCAAATGGCCTCTCCTTTGGAAATTTTGGCCGTGACCTTTCCCAATAAGGCCGCCAAGGAAATGCTCACGCGTATCACGGCTTCGATGCCGATTAACACGCGCGGTATGTGGGTGGGAACTTTCCACGGTTTGTGCAATCGTCTATTGCGTCGTCACTTTAAAGAAGTGGGCTTGCCGCAAACATTCCAAATTTTGGATCAAAGCGATCAATTGTCTGCCATCAAGCGTTTGATGAAGTTGCATGGCATCAATGACGAGCTTTACCCGCCCAAGAAGATTCAAAACTACATTTCGGCTGCTAAGGAAGAAGGGCTTCGTGCACGCGACATGACGGCCGAGCGTGGTGAACGTGCCAAATACGTTGAGATTTATAAACTCTACGAAGATCAATGCAATCGTGAAGGCGTTTGTGACTTTGGTGAATTGCTTCTTCGCAGTTACGAATTATTGGCTCGCAACGCCATGATTCGCCAGCACTATCAACAACGCTTCCGCTTTATCTTGGTCGACGAATTCCAAGATACGAACCGTTTGCAATACAAGTGGTTAAAGCTCTTAGGGGGCTTTGATCCGTTGGGCCGTCGTGAATACCACGGTAACTGCATTTTTGCCGTGGGCGACGACGACCAATCCATTTACGCTTTCCGCGGCGCCCACGTGGGCAACATGACAGACTTCAAAAACGAATTCCAAATCGATGAAGTCGTCAAACTCGAACAAAACTATCGCTCCTTCGGTCACATCTTAAATGCCGCCAATGAGTTGATTGCTCATAACGAAGATCGTTTGGGCAAGGACTTGTGGACCGATGCCGGTGACGGTGAAAAGATTAAGGTCTATCGAGCCGATGATGATCGCTTGGAAGCAGATTATTGCTTGAGCACTATTCGTGAAGCCATCATGAACGGTACCAAGCGCGATGAAATCGCGATTTTGTATCGTTCCAATGCGCAAAGTCGCGTGTTGGAACAAGCGTTGGTGGCAGCCGGCATTCCGTACAAGGTCTACGGCGGCTTGCGATTCTTTGATCGCGCAGAAATTAAAAACGCATTGGCTTATTTGCGTTTGATTGAAAATCCGAAGGATGATACGGCCTTTTTGCGTGTGGTGAATTTCCCGATCCGTGGCATTGGGGCTAAGAGCATCGAAACGCTTCAAATGTTGGCGGGCGAACGCCAAATCAGTCTTTATGAAGCCGCTCAACAAGTCGAAGGCTCCGCCGGTACGAAGTTGCGCACCTTCACGGACTTAATTGACTCCATGCGCTTTGAGTATTCGTGCTTGC
Source organism: uncultured Sutterella sp. (assembly GCA_902477615.1). Taxonomy (GTDB): domain Bacteria; phylum Pseudomonadota; class Gammaproteobacteria; order Burkholderiales; family Burkholderiaceae_F; genus Aphodousia. The sequence continues at coordinate 829 of CABSHY010000097.1, read as the reverse complement.
CGTTGCCCGAATTGATTGAAGCGGTGAACGATCGCTCCGGCATCATCGCGCACTACAAAAAGGACAAGGAAGGCCAAGATCGATTGGATAACTTGGGCGAATTGCAAAGTGCAGCGAAGGCTTACTTGGTTGAAGAAGGCATTGCAGTCGATGCCCGTGCTGACCAAATTGAAGTGGATGCCGAAGAAGACGAAATGAGCTCTTTGGCTGGCTTTTTGTCTCACGCCGCGCTTGAAGCAGGGGACAATCAGGCCCAAAGCGGGGAGGATGCCGTTCAATTGATGACGGTGCACGCCGCCAAGGGTCTTGAATTTGACGTGGTGTTTATCACCGGTGTCGAAGACGGTCTTTTCCCGCATGCCAATAGCAGTAACGATGAATTGGCATTGTCCGAAGAGCGACGTTTAATGTACGTGGCCATCACCCGCGCACGTAAGCAACTTCATATGACTTTTGCTCTTCGCCGTATGTTGCGTGGTCAATACATGGATTCAGGCCCCAGCCAATTCTTGCGCGAAATCGATGAGTCTCACTTAAATCGTCTCTATGAAGAACGCTTTGGTGGCTTTGCTCGCGATGAAGACGAAGATCAATCAAGCGCTTGGGATGAACCGCGCTCTTCTCGCTCTTCGGGCGGTTACTCTCGAAGTGGTTGGGATGGCGGTTATGAACGCCGCTCGTCTTACGGCTCTTCAAACCGTTGGGGTAACTCTTCGGGGTCGTCCTACGGTGGCTCCTCTTATGGCGGATCGTCTCATTCGTCGTACGCTCGTGCGAAGATGGATCCGGCTGTGCGAAAGATGGCAGCCAAGCAAGAAGTTAACGGTTT
>CABSHY010000096.1 GCA_902477615.1 uncultured Sutterella sp. | reverse complement strand
AAGCTACGTTGTAACGTCAGTCGCAATCATCTCAACAATTTGATCTTGCGTCATCGTTGTATTGAGCTTATCCAGCAGCTTTTGCGTCGCTTTTTTAATAGGAGAGACTTGCCATTCATTGATCACTCGACTCGCAGTAATTTTGGCCAATGTTTGATGCAAGTCCTCCAGAGAAATATTTTTGCTTTCTTCCAATGTCGCAATTTCTTCGATACTACTAACCCCGATCTTCGAGGAAAGATGATTTAAAAATAGCCACGCTTCTTGACACACAGTGTTTCTCATATAGGAGGCTTCAAACTCCATGCTATCACCATAGGTCTTGAAGAATTGCTCAATCTCCTGACGTTGCTTGTAAAGTCGATAGACCTGCTGACTATTAAGATCCTTTCGATTGGTTCGAATGCTAAAGGTGCCCATCTCTGGAATCTGGTCATGTAACAACGATAATTCTATGGGTTTCAACGCTGCGAGTTCTTCGTCACTCAAGCGTCCTTTACCTTTATATCGACGATTTTCTTCTGCCTGTTTTTTATGTTCGAGAATTTCATTCTTTTTAACTTGTCGAGCCGTTGCGTCCGCTAATTCATCGGCATAGAGCTGAGCATCAAAATACAAAAAGACATTAAAAGCGTTTTGCTCAATACGCAGGCTATGAATAGCACGTCCGTGATAAACGAACAGGTCTTGATAGCCAGCCGCCGAAGACGGAAGATGGTCTTTAACGATCTTATTGCCTCGTTTCAGTGGAATGATATGGTTAAGACCATACTCATTCAACAAATCAAAACCCTCAGCACAGGCAAATCCCTTATCGGCAATGACCGTGTAGTCACTTCCCTTCAAACCACTTTCACGAAGAATATCGGTAAAAGCGGAAACGTCAGGCGTGCTACCCGCATACTGTTTGTAGTACACCGGTGTGCTCATATCCTTTTGTAATGAATAGATATAAAGCAAGTTAGTTTGAGGCTTGAAACGACGCTTAGAGTCGTAGCCTAACTCGGCTAGCTCCATTGTTTGTGAGGCGGTAATTAAACGATGTCCGTCAAAAAGAATGTACTGACTATCAGATTGCACGTCTTCATGCATGAAGGCTGTCATCGCTTTTCGCTGTTTACCCAGAACTTTTAAAAACTCCGAAATGGCTGGACTTGTGAAAGTTAAGTCGGGGTAAATGTGGGATAAAAGACTGTTTTCATAATGCAACTGGAGTCGCTTAAAACGAGGACCTTTGGTTGCACGCAAGAGAGCTATTGTATAAAGCAACTGCCAATGATCAGGAAAGTATTTTTGAAGGCGCAGACGTAACTGAGTTGTACGGTCCCAATAGTACAAACATCCGCCGACTTCGACCGTGTCGGAGATGATCGGTTTTGAAGTTTTAATCATTCGTCGAGTGCTAACGACCAAGCCTTCTTGTGTGATTTTTCCTAAACACTTACCCGAAATTTTTCGAGAACGTTTCACTTCAGGATCGTATTTGCTGAAGCATTCATAGAGATACCACTGCTGACCTATATGCTTAATTTCGGTGTGAGCAGGCTTTTTGAAATTGCGGATAAAGTCGGGTTTTTCGGTCATTTTTTAGTGATCCACGATGTTACCTACTGGGTAATCTAATTATAACAGAAAAAAGGTCATATTTACAGCGAGGAATAATAGCTATGTGATTGAAATATTTAAGGAAGGATGGAGTTTGCCCTTAGGAAAACAATTCCCTAAGGGCTAGCGATACAGTTTAACCGAATTGTTTTTCGCGTTAAGGTTCGCAATTTTATTCAAAAGCGCGGTGGTTGAACGTTGGTGTTCAAATTGCACCGTTACCGTTTTGGCGCCCCACGTTGAGACTAATTTGGCTTCGGGCAAATCTTCAATGCGGTAGTCGCCGCCCTTCACATAAATATCAGGGTGAGCCAATTCCACGGCCTTTAAAGGTACCTTGTCTTCGAAAACAACTACCAAGTCAACGCTCTCTAATGCGGCTAAAACCGCGGCGCGATCTTCTTGAGCGTTAATGGGGCGTTCATCGCCTTTGACTTATTTGGCTCAAGCCCGTGAATTAATCGCCACCACCAAACTTTCGCCCAAAGCACGGGCTTGAGCCAAATAAGTCACGTGTCCGCGGTGCAAAATGTCAAACACACCATTGGTCATCACCACGGGGTGTGGAAGCGCTTGTGCGCGTCGATTTAAGTGCTCAAAATCCGTAATTTTGTTTTCAAATTCGGGGGGCGGTAATCGGGTGCTCATCGTTATTTTCCTAAAAATAAAGAGACGCCTTCCTTAAGATTTAAGGCGACGTTTGTGCTCTCGGGCACGGCATCAGGCGTACTTTTGCCGTCTTTACCCACCAAGATGCGGGTAGCGACGCCTGCGGCCAAGGCGGCTTGCATATCGCCTCGTTTGTCACCAAACATCACGCTTTGCGTCATGTCGATATCCAAGTCTTTTTGTGCCGTCAAAAGCATGCCCGGTTGGGGCTTACGGCAGTCGCATTCACAGTGATAAGCCTCGAGCGCTTTTTCAGGATGGTGCGGACAAAAATAAACGGCCGAAATCGGAGCGTTTGCATCACGGAAAACACCCTTCATCCAATCGGTCAGACGCTGGAAATCCTCTTCGGTGTAGTAACCGCGACCGATGCCACTTTGATTGGTCACGATGACCAATTTAAAGCCTTTGGCCACAAGCTTTGCGCAGCCCTCTAAGACACCGTCGATAAATTCGAACTCTTCAGGTTTATGCACATAGGCGTGATCAATGTTGATCACGCCATCGCGGTCTAAAAAAGCAGCCTTAGAACTCATCGGGCTTCTGCAACCGTCAAAGAGTCTTCAACGTTGGGGTAACGTTCAAGTAAGAAGCGAACGTAGTCTTGCGTACCTTCTTCCACGGAGCGGAACTTTACATCGCAACCGGCAGCACGAAGCTTTTCTAAGTTAGCTTGCGTGTAGGCTTGATATTTGCCCTTTAAAGATTCAGGGAACGGGATGTAGCGAATGAGTTCTTGTTTGACGGCTTCTTCCAAAGTCAAAGCCGTTTGACCTTCAGCGGCACGCAATCCATTAATCACGCCCAAAGAAACGTCGTTAAAGGGTTGTGCACGACCCGTACCGCAGTTATAGATGCCGGTAACGGGCTTATCAAAGAAGTGCAAGTTCACGGCAATCACGTCATCGACGTAAACAAAGTCACGTTCTTGAGCGCCGTTGGCGTAGCCCAAGCACCCTTCAAACAAACGCACGTGACCTTCTTTGCGCATTTGGAAGAATTGGTGGAAAGCGACACTTGCCATGCGGCCCTTGTGTTGTTCATGGGGGCCATAGACATTGAAGTAGCGAAGGTTGATCACCGGGGCTTTCACTTCACCCTTGGCCATCTTGTGACGAAGCACTTGGTCAAAGAGGAACTTGGAGTAACCGTACACATTCAAGGGACCTTCGTATTGACGATCTTCAATGAAAGTGGTGTGTGCGCCATAGGTGGCAGCAGAAGAAGCACAGATTAAGGGAATGCCCAATTCTTGTGCCCAATTAAAGAGTTCCAACGTGTAGCGATAGTTATTTTCCATCATGTAACGACCGTCGGACTCCATCGTATCCGAGCACGCACCTTGGTGGAAAATGGCTTCAGGCTTGGCGATCTTGCGAGCCTTCACTAATTCAATAAAGTCACGCTTATCGAAATAGTCGCTGATTTGGCATTCGGCCAAATTTTGGAATTTTTCACTCTTAGAGAGATTATCAACAGCGATCACATCCGTGTAGCCACGCTTGTTTAAAGCTAAAACATTATTGGCGCCGATAAAACCGGCGGCGCCCGTAACAACGATACTCACTTACTCATCTCCAAGGAAAGTTCTTCGTAGCCATCGGCAAAAAGCTCTTCAAAGCTCACCGTGGCCGTACCTAATTTACCGACAACAATGCCACCGGCACGGTTGGCAATGCGCATAGCGTCTTGCAATGTCTTACCCATGGCAACCATCGTGGCCATCACACCAATGACCGTATCACCGGCACCCGAGACGTCAAAGACTTCACGGGCCTGAGCGGGAACTGACGTTTGACCGTTTTCGGTGTAAAGCGTCATGCCTTCTTCGCTGCGGGTAAGCAAAATAGCCGTGAGGTCTAATTTTTGACGAAGCGCTTGTGCTTTTTGCGTTAACTCTTCTTCGCTTTCCCAGTCGCCAACAACTTGGGCTAATTCGGCACGGTTAGGCGTAATCAACGTGGCACCGCGGTAACGGTCATAGCAGCTACCTTTGGGGTCAATCATGATAGGGATATTCTTGGCGCGAGCCAATTCAATCATCTTCGTGATGTGATTCAAACCACCCTTACCGTAATCAGACAAAACGATGACGTCACTGCCACTAATGATGTTTTCGTAAGCAGAGAGGTGATTGGTCAACACTTTCGTTGTGGGGCGACTTTCAAAGTCGGCACGCAACATTTGTTGTTGACGGGCAACGATACGCAACTTCACCGTGGTCTTGATTTCAGGATCGCGGTGCAAGTGCGGTGTAATGTTATTTTCGTGAAGAATGCGCTCGACGGTTTCACCGGCTTCGTCGCAACCGATCACGGATAAAAGTTGGGTTTGGGCGCCAAGACTAGCAATGTTAAGTGCTACATTGGCAGCTCCCCCGAGTCGATCTTCTGAACGCATAATGCGAACAACGGGGACGGGGGCTTCCGGGGAAATGCGGTTTGCGTCACCAAACCAATAGCGATCCAACATGGCATCGCCAACAACTAAGATTTTCTTTTGAGCAAAAGTCGTATTCACGCTCAAATCCTTTTCGCATTAAATCTGTCAGTAATTTTAAGCATTGGAAGTGTTTTTTGTTGAAGAATGAGTATGAATTAACGTCAAATGACAAAAATTGCAACAAAATTCTTTTTCCTTTGAGGATATTTTGAAACGTCAATTCGATACGTGAGACAATTAGCGGTATCGACAATTTGCCTATTTTCGTGCGCTTAAAGCGTCCTAAATATTTTTTGACTATGTCTGACTCTATTGCTTTTTTATCCGAAACGTACACCGACTGCGAAATCTCAGCTTGCGGTTTAACGTTGGATATTGCCCGACAACGCCTGACAGCTACCGATTGGGAGGGGATTTTGGAAAATGCCCGCACCCATGATGTCATTGGAAAACAACGCGCCATGATAACGGGCGATATTGTGAATAAGACGGAAAATCGTCAGGCATTACACACCTCATTGCGCACACATGACGCATCTGCTCCTTACTATGACGAAGTTCAAGTCGCTTTAGGGCGTATGAAAGCCTTTGCTCGTGACGTGCGAAGCGGTCAATGGGTGGGCGCAACCGGCAAAGCCATCACTGACGTTATTAATGTGGGGATCGGGGGCTCAGAGATGGGGCCTCATGCGGTCTATCACGCACTAAAAGATGTGAATCCTTCCATTCGCTTGCATTTCTTGTCGGCCGTTGACGGAATTTTGGTCGATCGTATTTTAGAAAGTGTCCATCCCGAGACGACCTTGGTGGTGGTTTCGAGTAAAAGTTTTTCGACGCGAGAAACGCAAGTCAATGCCCAAAC
>CABSHY010000095.1 GCA_902477615.1 uncultured Sutterella sp. | reverse complement strand
GCCGAAGAGACTGCTCGTATCGAAGAAAAGAGCCAAGAGACGGAAGAGTTGATTGCCCCTCATTCCTATGACTTGGGTGCCTTTGGTGCCGATAGCGAAAACTTCTTAACTTTGAGTCCTAAGATTGGCGATATGACGCCCTCGAAGGCCCCTGTCGAAGTTAAAGAGGAAGTCGTTACGACCGAACCCTTAACGGTTGTTGAACCCGAGCCCGTTATCGAAGAAGTCCAAGAGGCCGAAGAGGTTGAAGAGCCGGTGTTTGCGCCGCAACCTGTTGACGTGGAACCCAAAACCGAGACGTCGGTCGATGAGCTTTTGTCGGGGAACGCTCCGGTCGTTTCTGCAGAAGTCGAGGTTAAAGAAGAGGTTGTAGCGGAGACGGTTGCTTCTCAAGAAGCAGCCAAAGTTGAGACCAAGACCGAAGAGCGCAAAGTCGATACGTCACGTTTAGTTGTGCCGCCTCTGCCCGGTCAACGCCAGGCGTTTACGATTGGTATGAAAGTGCCGAAATCGCAACAAAATTCGTTGACGCACATTGCTCCCTTCTTGTGGGGTAAAAAGTAAAACGATAAGCGTTTGAAAAAAGGGAGGATTGATGAAAGTCAGTCCTCTTTTTTATCTCTCAAAATCAACAAAATCTAATAAAAACAAATAAGTAGGCATTGTTGATTGAATGTGAGATGAAGACAGCGGGGAAGGGTTTGAAAATAGGGAAACTTTCGTGTAATATTCTCATCCTTGATGTCGGGGCGTAGCGCAGCCTGGTAGCGCACTTGCATGGGGTGCAAGGGGTCGCGAGTTCGAATCCCGCCGCCCCGACCATCAGTTCAAAATGGAGATCAGTTGTCTGGTCTCTTTTTTTATTCTTTTTTGGCCAAGTAACTGGCCATGTCCGTGACATCCATTTCCGTGCTCACAGCACTGTAGATCGTGCCGCAGAGGCGGTTAAATAAGGATTGCAATTCAAGGTGAAGGGCGCTCGTTTCAATGGCGCTGGTGATACCGATGGCAACACGCTCCATATGCGTTTGCGTCAAGGCCAAACCACCCTTTAGGGCATTGTTGCGCTCTTCTTTTAAGAGTTTGACCAAGTCCGTGCGCTGACCTTCGTTTTCCGTTTCGATAATGACACGCAAAATGCTCAGGCACTTCGTGACGCGTTCGTGATAAGCCAAAAGTTCCTTCAGACCAATGGGGCTGAATTCTTTATTTTTGCTGCATTTTTGTTCTCTCAGCACTTCAATCACACGATCCATAACGGAGAGCGTCAATTTCAGTGAGCCGTTAATGCTCTTGAGGTTTTGCCAAGTGATGGCTTCCGTTTGATTTAAGGGTTCTTGGATCACACGTGAGAGGAATAAACTCACCGACTCGCAATGCTGGCGAATGTACTTCTCACGATCGAGCAACAAAAGAATTTGGCCTTCTTCGGGGTTGCGCCTTAAAAGGTCTTCGGTTTCATGCCAAAAGGCTTGCACTTCTTGAATGCTTTGGCAGATTTCTTTTCGCGTAATGCGAAGCGAAACAGCAGGCGAAATAAAGTTTTCTTTCACAAAGAGATTTTTTGCGGCCTTTGGTACTGCAGAGAGTTCTTTGGGCGTCGGTAAGATTTTTTCAGCGAGTTGTGCCATGGGAGCAATAAGGCACAAACCAATCAATCCACCAACGGTGTTAAAGGCCAAATGGAAATAAATGGCCGAGTCCGGCAATTGTGAAAAGGTGGTCGACAAAGCCGGAATGAATGTGAGGCAAATGGCGCCCAAGAAAATGTAGCAAAGACGATAGATACCGTTGACCGTAGGCCCTCGTCGACCGGCGTAACCCACGGGAAGCGTCGTAATAACCGCCAAAATCGTGCTTTCAATATTGGCACCCAAAACCACCCAAAGGGCCGTGTAAGCGGGCAATACGCCGGCGGTCAACAGCCCTTGCGTGATGACCACAGCAGCTAAGCTTGAAAAGCACCCCAACGCTAATAAGCCGCCTGCGAGCATCGCAAGCAAAGGCATATCGGCAAACATTTGAAAGACGGGGAAAAACTCCGTGCTGTTGCGAAGCGGTTGAGTGGAGGCAATGATTTGTGCAAGCGCCGTCATCACAAAGCCCAAACCGATCAAAACGCGTCCGAATTGGCCGGTACGTTTGCGTGGTGTTTTGTAAAAGAACAAAAAGGCACCGACAATGATTAAAAAGGGGGCGTAGGCAGAAAGATTAAAACTCAAAACACGCGCAACGAAAGCGCTCCCTAAGTCTGCCCCCATGATGGCACTCAAACCAATGGCCGTGGTCACCACACCTTCGGATTGGAGACCCGCAACCAGGAGGGTGGCCGCGGTTGAACTTTGCAAAAGACTTGAGAGACAAAAACCCGCAAAAAAGCCCTTGAAACGGTTTTTGAGTTGACGAGACAGAACATCGCGCAAAGTCAAACCGAATGTACGCAACATGCCGGTTTTGACCATGTAAGTGCCCCAAAGTAAAAGGGCAATGCCACCGAGTAATTGGATGACGGGATGCATTAAATCGAATTATCCTTTGAGTCGCTTGGTACGAGACCAATTAGAGGAACAACTCTTGAAGATCGGAGAGATAGTTCCAACCAATGGGTGTCGCAACAATGCGTTCTAACGGATCGGACATCAGTTTTAAGCTTTGTGCTTTCTTCAAAGGCTCTGCAATGTCTTCCAATGTCAGATCGGTTCTTTGTAACAATGTATCAATGCTAACACCTTCTTTGAGTCGAAGGGCGTTGAGCATGAATTCAAAGGCTTGTTCATCCTTCTGAACAATGCGTGTTTGAGCAATGGCCGAGTCTTCTGATGCGTGTCGGATGAAGCTCTCGGGTTGACTGTAGCGGACTTCTCTTAGGATTTTTCCGTCAATCGTTGTCACTTTGCTGTGGGCGCCCGCACCGCAGGCGATATAGTCCCCAAACTGCCAATAATTGAGGTTATGGCGACAACGATGATTGGGTTGGGCGTAGCCTGAAATTTCATAATGCTCGAACCCATGGGCTTCAAGGGTACTCACAACCGTCTCTTGCATTTGAGCGCAGAGATCGTCATCGGGTAAATTATCGGGCGTCTTTTTGGCAAAGACCGTATTGGGCTCAATTGTGAGCTGATAGAAAGACAAATGCGTGCTCTTGGCTTTCAATGCCTCTGTGAGGTCAAAAATGAGCTCAGGAAGCGTTTGAGAGGGCAAGGCATACATCACATCCAAATTGAAGTTATCAAAGTTCTGATGAATGATTTCGATCGCTTTCCAAGCATCGCTTCGATTGTGAATTCTTCCCAGCGCAAAAAGCTTTTCATCGCTAAAACTTTGCACGCCCATGGAGAGGCGGTTAACGCCTGCTTGACGGTAAGCGTGAAAGTGCTCGGCATCAATCGTGCCGGGGTTGGCCTCCATCGTGATTTCAATGTCTGAGGCTAACGAATACGTTTTGGCAACTTCGTTTAAGAAATGCTCAAGTGCAGCGGGTGCAATCAAAGAGGGTGTCCCGCCACCAATAAAAATACTTTGCAGGGGGCGGTTACCGACTAACGAAAGACTGGCTTTCATGTCAGCGACCAGCGCCTTCATATAGGACTCTGTGGCGCCACTTTGGCACGTAGGCAGTGCATGCGAATTAAAGTCGCAATAAGGGCACTTTCTTACGCACCAAGGCCAGTGAACGTAAAGCGAAAGAGGAATGTCTTTGGCGATCATAAAGTCCAACGACGTTTCATCTCTTCAATCAATTTCACCATGGCAAGACCGCGATGGCTGATGGCGTTTTTATCTTCTAAGGACAATTCTGCCGCGGTTTTTTGGTGGCTCGGTAAGAAGAAATGGGGATCATAGCCGAAACCGCCGTCGCCCTTGGGCTCATCAATGACTTCCCCGTACCAACGGCCTTCGGCAATGATGGGCTCGGGATCGTCAGGGTGGCGCACGGCCACCAAAACGCACGTGTAGTGAGCGTTGCGATTGGTTTCGTTTTTAAGTTTTTCAATCAAAAGGGCGTTGTTTTTGGCGTCGTCTGACGGTTCACCCGCAAAGCGAGCAGAAAGAACGCCGGGCAATCCCCCCAACGCTTCTACGCAAATACCAGAGTCGTCTGCAATAGCGGGCAATCCCGTTTCACGCGCGGCATGACGGGCTTTCGTTAAGCAGTTTTCCAAGAACGTACCGTAGGGTTCGGGAGCCGACGGGACATTGAATTCGCCTTGCGGATGCACTTCGACATTTAAGGGTTGAAGAAGGCGATTGAATTCGCGAAGTTTGCCCTTATTGTTGCTGGCTAAAACGATTTTCATAGTGCTAATTTCCTTAGACGATGGCTTTGCGTTGAGCGTCAATGAGTTGAGAAATGGCGTCTTTAGCCAATTGCGTCATGGTATTCATTTCCTCTTGGCTAAAAGGTTCACCTTCGGCCGTGCCTTGAATTTCAACGAAGCGTGCGTCAGAGGTCATCACAAAATTCATGTCGGTACCGCAGTGGCTGTCTTCAACGTAATCTAAATCCACCACAGGCGTGCCGTCATAGATACCGGCGCTGATCGCAGCCACATGGCCTTTGATCGGCGACTCGGTAATTTGGCCCTTTTCCAACATCGTTTGAACGGCCAAAGATAATGCCACCCAAGCGCCCGTAATAGAAGCGCAACGCGTGCCACCATCGGCTTGAATCACATCGCAGTCCAATTGAATCGTAAATCCGGGCATCTTCGCGCGATCAACAATGGCGCGCAATGAGCGACCGATTAAGCGTTGAATCTCTTGTGTGCGACCGGATTGCTTGCCCTTAGCGGCTTCACGGTCACAGCGCGTGTGCGTCGCGCGAGGCAAAAGACCGTATTCAGCCGTCACCCACCCTTCGGCTTTGTCTTTCATAAAGCGAGGCACACCTTCGGTGACAGAAGCCGTGCAAATCACTTTCGTTTCGCCCACTTCAATCAAGACAGAGCCTTCGGCATGCTTGGTGTAGTGAGTGGTAATGCGAACGGGTCGCATTTCGTTCGTTTGACGACCGTAAGAGCGTTCTAACATGGTGTTGCCTCTTAAAGAAATTCAGTATGGGGTAATTAATCGTTATAAGGGCGCTTTTTGGGAGCGCGGGGCTCAAAAATCATGGAGCCACCCATGGCGTTTGTCCATGGACCCATCAGGCGCGGGTGCGTTTCCCAATGTTGACCATTGTCGTGACTCACGCAAAAGCCTTTATTGGTTTGCGCATACAAAACGCCGTCTCGAGCGTCAATCGCTACAAACATTCCAAAGTCTTTACCCGTATAGCGCGGGTGCCAGAAACGCCCTTCTTGCGAGGCAACGTAAATGCCTTTTTCACAAGCCGTTAAAAGGGCGCCATTAAACGTTAAAAGGGAGAAGAAGTGACCGCAGGTGGTGCCGTCGTATTTCAGACGCCAACGAGCGCCGGATGCCGCTTGATAGATGCCTTTATTGGTGCAGGCGTAAAGCATATTGCCAAAGCTTTCAATGTCCACGTAGTCCTCGCCCTTGCGTTGCGGACAGGCGCGTTCAAAAGAGGGCTCGTTTAAGTCAGAGGCATAAACGCCTAAGCTCGTTACGACATAGAGCTTCTCAC
>CABSHY010000094.1 GCA_902477615.1 uncultured Sutterella sp. | reverse complement strand
TATTTACCCCCCAAACACCAAATCCACGGTATCAACAAGGTGATTGGGGGGTAAATAGTCTTTGCGGTAAATCGTCTCGCTAGCCATGCCTCTTTCCCTTTGTAATGTGCGAATCGCAACAGAATTTTAACTCATTCATTTTAAGCGTTTGGCGTTGTTTTTTCACTCAAAATTGAAAGTGATTCGTAAAAAAAGCTCACAAAAGAGAAAACCCGAAGATTTCAATGAAACCTTCGGGTTGAGGTGGTGAAATTTCTAAATGAAATTAACCGCGCTTGGCCAATTCAACAGCCTTACCGATGTAGGTGCCCGGAGTCAATTCCATTAATCGTGCCTTAGCATCTTCAGGGATGTCGAGACCGGTGACGAATTCGTGAATCGTTTCCGGCGTAATACCCTTACCGCGCGTCAAAGCCTTGAGTTGTTCGTAGGGGTGCGGCACACCGTAGCGACGCATCACCGTTTGGATGGCCTCTGCCAACACTTCCCAAGCGTGATCAAGGTCTTGAGCCAAACGGTCTTCGTTGAGTTGCAACTTGCCCAAACCGCGCGTTAAGGCGTTGTAGCCCACGAAGCAGTAACCGAAAGCCACGCCTAAATTGCGAAGAACGGTGGAGTCGGTCAAGTCACGTTGCCAACGAGAAATGGGCAACTTTTGAGCCAAGTGCGTCAAAAGGGCGTTGGCGATACCCAAGTTACCTTCGCTGTTTTCGAAGTCAATCGGGTTGACCTTGTGAGGCATCGTGGAAGAACCCACTTCACCTTCCTTGAGTTTTTGCTTGTAAAAGCCCAAGGAGATGTAGCCCCAAACGTCCTTGTCCAAGTCCAAAAGAATCGTGTTGGCGCGAACGACGGCATCAAAGATTTCAGCCATGTAGTCGTGCGGTTCAATTTGAATCGTGTGGGTGTTGAAGTTAAGACCTAAGCGTTCTTCAACTACCTTCTTAGAGAAGCTTTCCCAGTCTTTTTCAGGATAAGCAATCAAGTGAGCGTTGTAGTTACCGACGGCACCGTTCATCTTGGCCAAAATCTTCACGGCCTTGATGGATTCAATGGCGCGACCCAAACGGATGGAGACGTTAGCCCATTCTTTACCGACCGTCGTGGGGGAGGCCGTTTGACCGTGCGTGCGGGATAACATCGGAACGTTAGCCCATTGATTGGCGTAGCCCACGAGCGTTTGACGGATTTGTTCCAAGTATTCAACGATGGCAGCACGACCTTCGGTGAGCATCAAAGCGTGGGACGTGTTATTGATGTCTTCGCTCGTGCAGGCAAAGTGAACGAATTCGCTGGCCTTAGCCAATTCTTCATCATGAGCCACTTGGTTCTTAATCCAGTATTCCACGGCCTTAACGTCGTGGTTCGTGGTCTTTTCAATATCTTTAATAGCTTGGCAAGATTCGATCGTGAAGTTTTCGACCAAACCACGCAAGAAAGCCTTACCGTGGTCAGAGATGTGCGGCAACTCCGGCAAATCAAACTCGCTCAAAGCGATGAGCCATTCGACTTCAACGCGGACGCGAGCACGCATGAAAGCCGATTCGGAGAAAATGTCACGAAGGGCTTCGGTTTGACGAGCATAACGACCATCAAGCGGAGACAAAGCGGTTAAAGCAGAAAGTTCCATTTTTAAGTCCTACAAAATTGAAAAAATTCGATGCGCTAATTGTATCAAATGCGTACAGCTTTCTCTTTTGTTAATTTTCAAGAATTTTCAATGAATAACCCGCTGTTATTGGGACGCAGAAGCGTTTGAAACAATAATTTCAAATTTTCTTTTTCAAAAATGTAAATTTATAGGTTTTTCTCTAACAAATTCATACACAAGCAAAAAGATTGTTGCTTGTGATTGCCATAAACTGTGAATCACAGCAAAAGCTAAAGTTAACATCAAAGCCCCTAATTGATAATCCCTTTTAGGGGCTCTTTTTTAGAGAGAGTGCCTTATGAAAACCTACAAAAATATTTTATTGACTGCCGCCATGGTCGCGGTCGCTGTGCCGATGACGGCTTACGCCTGGCACGGTAACGGCAATGGCCCGAGAGGCTTTGATAATGACAATGCTCCGAGAGCTCATTGCTATTGGGGAGATGATGAAGGCGGCCCGCGTGCTTACCGACACGCACCCCGTCACGGCTATATGGGCGGACACGTTGTTCGCACCTTCGGAATGGACGCGCAAGAAGCACGTGACTTTATGGGAGACGTGAAAAAAGTTTTGGGCATTAGCGCCAAAGAAGATAAAGCCTGGGGAGCTTTGAGCAGCGCCTATGTTAACTTAGCAGTCACTCGTGATGTCCATCATGATAAGCACCGTGAAGCTCGAAAAATGGATCATCAACAATTTTTAGAGCATCGTAGCCAATGGATGGGCGATCACGCTAAAGCCTTTGACGCTTTTGTCAAAGCTCGCGCTCAATTGGCAAAGACCCTGTCTGCAGAGCAAGTCGATCGCATGGATTATATTTTGAATACAGGCCGTTTAACGCACCGCATGGATGATTTTAAGCGTATGGGTGACGGGCAAAAGAAGGGTCCGGGCAAATAAAGAGTAACAACGCAAGAAGGAAGAGAGTCGCCGGATTTTCTTCCTTTTTCGTTTTTGACTATTTTGAGACAAAATTGCGTAAAAAGATCTGAAAATAGATAAGCAAAAATACCTATACTCCCCCCTTATCCATTTGATAACAAGAGGAAATATTTCTTTTTTGATTTTGCATTTTTGTTTAAAATGAATTGAAGTCGGTGTTTTAACGCAATAAACAGCGATAAACAAAGGAAAATAGTTGATTCAGTTATTCAGTTATTTTTCCACGCAGTTATTTTTTGAGAAAGTGGTTTTGATATGTTCAATCAATTTGTTACGACAGAGCCTTACAGTTTTGATGATGTCACGTCTTCACCTGTTACTCCTGTTACCCCTTCGCAAGAAGTTGTTCGTTTAGGACGTCTTCTTCCTTCTGATATCTATTTAGGTTGCGCCAGTTGGAATTTCCCCGGCTGGAAGGGCATCGTGTGGGGAGATACGAGTGGCGTTGAGGATTTGACCCGTCGCGGTTTAGCGGCTTACTGCAAGCACCCTGTGCTTCGCGCTGTCGGTGTCGATTGGTCCTTCTTCGGTACGTTAAACGAAATGGCTTATGCCGCCATGGCTCAACAAGTCGATGAACGTTTCCGTTTCTTAGTCAAAGCTCCTCAAACCGTCACTGATGCGGTAAAGCGTGACCCCAAAGGGCGCTTTCGCTCCCTTAATCAAGAATTCTTAGACGTTCATGCCACGATGCATGAATTCGTTTACCCCGTTATTAACGGTTTGGGCGAAAACGCCGGACCTTTGGTTTTCCAATTGTCTCCGATTCCGCGTCCGCTTTTGCCCACGCAAGCCGAGTGCTACGCCTACATTGACCGTATCGCTCAATTCTTTGCAGATTTGCCCAAAGAAGTCGAAGGCGAAACGCCGACCTACGCCGTTGAAATCAGAACGCCTGCCATTTACACCAAGCGTTTATTAAATGCTTTGCGTGGCACGGGTGTTCGTTTGGTTGTGGGTGTTCACCCGTCGATGCCTGACGTTATTCGTCAAACGGCCGCTTTGCGTTACTTTGAAGATCCGGAAGCCGAGGGCGAAGATTGGACGATGAAGGGCCCGTTGATTGTTCGTTGGTCTTTGAATCCGATCCAACGCCACGGTGTGGCCAAGATGACCTACGCGCCCTTTAATCGCATTGTGCATCCAGATCCCGCCACGCGCGCAGGCCTCGTGCAATTAGTTAATGTTGCTCACAAGTGCGGTCAAAAGAGCTTTGTGATCACTAACAATAAGGCCGAAGGCAGTGCACCGTTAACGATGGTGGATTTGGCAAAAGATATTGTTGCCAAGTTGTCTGCCGATAAAGACGCACAAATGGATCCGCGCCAATTCTAATGGCCATCATTGACATTACGCCAAAGATTCAAGCCGCCTCTCCCGTTTATCCGGGGGATGCGGCTTTGTCGATTGAGGTGACGGCAACGTCTCCTGCGAGAGTTTCTGCCTTTCGTATGTCACCGCATTTGGGTGCGCACGTCGATGCCCCTTTGCATCTGAATGCACCGGGCGATGTGAGTCAAATTGCGCTTTCCCGCCTGCTAGGGGAGTGCAGAATTTTGCACTGTGAGGGACTTCCCGTCATCGACGCTCAACACATTCCCGACAATCTTTCATCCAAGCGCGTGTTGATCAAAACCGGGTTCGTGATGCCCGAGCAATGGACGGATGACTTTGCCTATTTAACGAAAGAGGCGGTTGAAAAACTCATGCGTCTGGGTGTTGATGTCGTGGGGATTGATACGCCAAGCATTGATAGCGCTTCGAGCGAAACGTTGCCCGCGCATTGTGTTGCGATTGATAACGGGTTGCTCATTTTGGAGAATTTAGACCTCTCTGAGGCCCATAAAGACGTTTATACTCTCATCGCGTTACCGCTAAAAATTGAAGGCTTGGAAGCAAGTCCCGTTCGAGCCATTCTCATTGATAAGGAATAATGATTCATGCCCGAAATCTTTAAGAAAGATCAGATTATTCGTTTTGCCCACTGTGACCCGGCAGGTATTGTTTATCACCCGAACTTTTACGTGATGTTTAACGGTCTTTTGGAAGACCTCTTTCGTGAAGGTTTAGGATTGGCTTGGGAAAAGCACAGTTTGAAGGAAATTGTGATTCCTGTCGTTAACATCAAGACGGATTTCTTTAAGCCCTTTCACATCGGTGACATGGGCGAAATGAATATGTGGATTTCTCACTTAGGTAAGAGCTCCATCACGGTTCAAATTGAGTTTTATAAGGGCGAAGCCTTGCATGTAAAGTGCGAAGAAACGATGGTTTGCGTGAATCCGGAAACGGGTCTTTCAACGCCGATTCCCGATACGCTTCGCGAAAGAATGCAAAAGTATTACTTTGAAGGCCAAACGCAAATGCCGCTCTAGTCGTTTGAACTAGCAAGGCAATTCATAAAAGGTCGTGGCACTGGGTGTTAAACTCTTTGCCACGATTTTTCTTTCTTCAGTCAAATCAGAAACATAAAAAGCATCGTCGCCCAATGCCTTGCGAGCGGTCAAATAATGAGCATTGTCCAATTGATGCTTTAAATGCTTGGCAACGGCAGGGCCGGGTTCATAAAAGGCTACCCCTTCGCCCACAATGGATCTAATGGCAGGCATTAAGAAGGGGTAATGAGTGCAGCCCAATACCAACGCATCAATACGTCCTTCAATCATGGGATCAAGATACGTGTGCAACAACTCGATGGTAGCCGGTGTTTCTAATTCGCCTCGCTCGACACACTCCATCAAACCGGGGCAGCCTTGTGAGTAGACGGTGGCGTCAGCTGCAAAGGCTTTTAAGAGCTCTTGATAGCGAGCCGAGTGAGCGGTACGCGTTGTTGAAATCATGCCTACGCAATGCGTGTTGGAGTGTTCAACGGCGGGTTTAATGGCGGGTTCCACCCCTAAAATGATTTTGTCAGGGTACGTTTCTCGAAGCGTTTTGATTGCTTCAACGGTTGCGGTATTGCAAGCAATGACAAGCGCTTTGACGCGTTTGTAGTTAAAGAGAAAATCAGCGATTTTAAGCGCACGCTCGACAATGTACGAGTGAGTTTGGTCGCCATAAGGCGCATGACCGCAATCGGCAACGTAAATGAAATTCTCGTGCGGCAAAGCTTCTCGTGCGGCATTAAAGATCGACAGACCGCCCCAACCTGAATCAAAAAAGCCGATTGCGGTCATGC
>CABSHY010000093.1 GCA_902477615.1 uncultured Sutterella sp. | reverse complement strand
TTGACACCTAAGACTTTGACGTCTTCGAGTGTTTGGCTTAAAGCCTCAGAGGGCGCACGTCCGTGCAAAACAATGTCATAACCCTCACGAGCCAATTGCAAGGCGGTTGCGCGACCAATGCCACGAGAGGAGCCTGAAATGAAAATAGTTTGTTTTTGCATAAATCTGTCCTAACGATGTTGCGGCAAGTGACTCAAAAAATCTTTGAGGTTTTGCGGTTCAAAGGCGTTAATTTTTGCGCTAGCCAATTCAAGATCGTTGCAAAAGACTTTGCACTCAAATTGCGCCACGCCATCGTCGCCCAAAAAGATTAATTCTGCCGTGAGATTTAAAAGCGTGCCGACTTCAACGAACTCGCATTGCGTCGAAAGCTTTCGAGTGCCCAGTAAAAAACCGACAGGGCGGGGTTTACCTTGGCATTTGGCATGCCAACACGTCCACAATCCCATGGTTTGCGCCATGTATTCAATCAAAACCCAAGCACCGATTTTGTTGTCATGAACAAAAAGACCATTGGGTTTAACCGTCGCTTGTGCACGGATAAAGTGATCGTTACCTTCAAGCGCCGTATCGACTAACAACATACCGCGTTGATGGGGTAAAAGTTCTGAGGCCGGACAGTCAATGGTCATCATGATGTTTTCCTGAAAATCAAAACAGCGTTATTCCCACCAAAAGCAAAGGAATTGCTCATGACAGACGTTAAGGTTTGATGCTTTGGTGCCAATGCTAAACGAATAGCAGGCAAGGTGGGATCAATGGGGCTATCCAAACGATGTAGAGGAATGCGGTTTTCTTTCATCGCAATAAGACTGATGGCCGCTTCCAGGGCTCCCGCTCCGCCCAAGGTGTGACCGGTGAGGGACTTGGTGGAGCTCACCCACGGAGAGTCTGCGCCAAAGGTTTGAGCAATCGCCAAACTTTCCATCGCATCGTTGTGTTCGGTGCCTGTCCCGTGGGCATTGATGTAATCGACCGAAGAGAGCTTTGCCATGGAAAGCGCCTTTTGCATGGCCACTTGAACAGCGATTGCTTCTGGGTCAGGGGAAGAAATGTGGTAACCGTCGCTCGTTTCAGCCCAACCGGCTAACTCAAAATCACCGGGTTCTTGAGTAAGAAGAAAAAGGGCACCACCTTCACCTAAATTAATGCCGTCGCGGTGCTCACCAAAGGGTTGGCAGCGTCCGTGAGAAAGGGCCCCGAGGCTATCAAATCCCGCCAATGTGAAAGCAGAACAGCTGTCAATGCCACCACAGATGACCGCATCAACGGCTTTTGAGCGTAAAAGACGGGCGGCACTAGCCAGCGCTTTGGCCGATGAGGAACAGGCCGTAGAAATTACATACGCGGGTCCCGTTAAATTGAAAGCTTGAGAGACAAACTTCGAAGGATTCGCGATTTCTAAAATTTCGTCCGTGACTTCATGAAGCTTTTCTGAATCGGCGAAAACTTCTTCCATTTCCGTCATGCCCGAGACCGATGCCCCCAAAATGACCCCGATTCGATGGGCCCCATAACGACGGATCGCCTCATCAATGCTTGCCTTCATTCGGATCAGGCACTGAGCAATTAAGAGGTTGCTGCGTCCTAAAGGATGCGTGAAACTCGCTAATGATGGAAAAACGCGTTTGATTTCTTCAAAACTGGCAAGTCTCTCATCATCAATTTTTCCGAACCAAAAGGGCCGGTGAGCGATGTGCTCTTGCCAGGTAAGTGCCGTGGGCGTGGCATCAAAAAGCGACGCTTTGAGTTCTTCGTTAAAACCCACTGCACTGATACTTTCAAAGGCTTGGATAGAGATGGGAATTGTCATAATGAACAAATGTACAAATGAGTTTTTCCGCAGTACCTTTGTTTCTTGTTAAGGCTGACGGCTGTCAATCACTAATTCGTATTGCTCTTTATGATTGTTAAGAACAATTCGACCGATGGGATTTGTGATGCTTGCGCCACCTTCATAGCGGATGTCAACAAGCGTCTCACCCGTTAGACGATCAATCACTTTTCTAGTGTTTTTGCTATCGACAATGTCGAGCTTTCTCGATTGCCTTTCAATTGCATTTTCAGGCCAATAACTCAAAGTAATGTCGCGCAAAAGGTGAGCAGCTTGAAGCTCTTGCGGCACGATGCTCTCGCGCTCTTCAAAAATCATCTCACCGTTGTAGCTAATATCCCATGCGCGATGAGACATCAGAAGAATCGAGAGTTTCACTTCGCGACTGTTGGTTGCTAAATACGCTTCAAAATTGGCATTTTTAGCTGAGATGTTTTCGGCAGTACCGTAGTAGTTTGTATGAATATTTTGAATTAACAAAAGAGATTTTCGAGCGTTTAGCGTCGGTGTTACGCATTCAACGGTTTCAAAAACGACGGGTTCAGGAGCGGGCACGGTGGAGCAGCCTAATAAGGCAGAACACAGAGCTACACAGGCCAAAAGTTTAATTTTCATTTTTCTCTTTCCTCAAAAATACCGTCAATGTCCAAATAATGCATTGACCCAATGCCACAGTCATCCCAAAGGTTTTGAGTGCCGGTGTGCTCGATAACATCAATAAACCAAAAGATATCAATGTGGTGAGTGCTGCAAAGGCGATGGTTGCTACCGTTTCACGTTGGCGATTAGCCGAGGTCATGAAGATACCGTAGTCAAAGCCCAACCCTAAAAGCAAAATCAGAGCCAAAACCGTGAAAAGTGTGTAGGACACGCCCAAAAGACTCAAAATAGCAAGGGTGAGCGAGACGCCGAGAACGGTTGGTAAGAAAGCACGCCAACTATCCCTTCGGAATCGAATCATTAACACCACCATAACGGCCAAAATACTAAAGATTAAAAGTTGTGCAATGTGATCTCGATATTGACGCAATGTTGTGGAAATATTTTGCGTGTAGTTCACCCAGGTGACGCCGTCGATATGGTCACCGAGTGCCTTCACTCTGAGCAAGTTTTCCGCTGTAATACCCCGTACGAGAACCATGGCGCTTGAAGAATCTAAAAGATTTAAACGATCTTTTAAGTCATCAATATCCAAAAGAGTCTGAAGACGACGATCAATCGATAAGGCGCTCACTTCTCGATTCACAAGAGGAGCTCCTAGGAGTTCTTCCACTTGTGGATTGATACTTTGTCTGGCGCGATTTTTTATGTCGTTGACGTGTTGCATACGAGCGTCAGACATCATCCAATCGGCTAGCGACGCAAACGAAACGCCATCAATGGGATTTGTCGCTAAATTTTCATAGAGCTGTTCTTGCTTTTGCAAAAGATCCTCAAGGCTGGCACCTTTGACGATAAAAAACTGCGTACCAGACGTTGAATTAATAAGCTCGCTGCTCAATTGAGCATCCTGAAAGTATTTCGGCGGAGAATTATTTAAGTCTTGCAATCGAGCGGCTGGTTTAATCATCACAAGCCCGATGATGATAACGGCCGTTACGGCAATCAGCAATCCCGTTTTGCTCAACTCAGAAAGTCTGGCCAAAGAGGGCAACTGTTCAATGTAAGCACCGATAATTTGAAGGGCATGGTGTTCTTCGAGCGTTTTAAATTTAATGCAGGGATACCACAGCAAAACGGCAACAAATGCGCTCAAGACACCGCTTGAACAGAAAACGGCCATTTGTTGCAACCCTTGCATAGGGGTGTTGGCCATCACCATGAAGGCAATAATTGTAGAGATTAGAGCCAACGAAAGTGACGGGAAGAGCTCCTTAACGAGATTGTCGCTATTAATCCTTTTGGTTTCAAAACGTTTCCCGAAATAGTGAGCACTGTAGTCAACCGAAATTCCAATAAGAGTGGTTCCGAAAACGAACGTAATCATGTGAATTTGCCCGAATACGGCGATTGTCGTTGTCGCTGCAACGGCAATGGCTTGTGCAATCACGAAAAGGATTAAAGCCAAAACGGTGAGACGTCTGAAAAAGAGCCAAGACAACAAACAAACCCCAATAAGGGAGAGCGTACCCAAAATGGAAATTTCGTTTTGAGCTGTCATCGCTGCATAAGAAGCAAAAAGGGGAATCCCCGTGATGATGAGTTTTTCAGCTCCTTCTTTTTTTAGTTCACCTTCCAGTGTGTGAAGTGCTTTTTGCAAACTACCACTACCGTCGTAAACTTTGTCTGGAGTGACTTCAAATAGTGAAAAAAGGTACTGCTTATTATCCTTTTCAAGTAAATGCAGACCATTGACCTCACAAATGGGAATTTCCGACGCCCGTTCATACATCCAATCAGCTGCAGTGCCAAAAGGGTCTTCTTGGGGAGTAAAAAGAGGCGTTGGTGGCATGGAGATCAGATTAACAAATCGTGTCCACAGTTGATGCGTCGAAGACGAGCGCAACATTCTTTCGTCTTCCCAAGTAATTTGTCGAAGTGCAACAGATTTGACTGCATTTTGGATGTCAACTCGTGTTTTGATGCGATGGTAAGTCAGAAGCTCTCTGTTAACTTTTTCCCAATCATTAAGAACAGCCTGAACGCTGTGGGGATCGTTGGGGACTTCAATAAGAATCGTTAAAAGATTGCGTCCGGCGACCGATAATTTTTGTTGTGCTTGAGTCTCGTCATAACCTTGCTCACTTTGAGGCAATAGGCTCACGATATCGGTCTGAGGGCGATGTTGATTAAACCATGAAAGGGTAAAAAAAGCGCACGCAAAAACTACGATAACCCACAATAGGGCTCCCATGTTTTGAAACGAGGCTAATTTCTTCAAATTCATAGGGGTTATTGCTTGTTATGTATTTGTAAATCTTGAGGGACATTTTCCGGATGATGCTCATCCTTTAAATTTATGACGGTGAGATCGCCATTGGGCGAGTAAAAACGCAGAGCTTTAACCTCTTTATCCCCTTCAATCAGAATTTTAACAAACACCATTTTGATATTCTTATCTTTAGGCATTAATAACATTTGCCAAAGACTGTTCGTTTCATTGAGGGCGATATTAAAGTGTTCAGAAATCACTTTGACATCACCTTGCATGAGGCCAATGAGCAATTGAT
This sequence comes from uncultured Sutterella sp., assembly GCA_902477615.1. GTDB lineage: Bacteria > Pseudomonadota > Gammaproteobacteria > Burkholderiales > Burkholderiaceae_F > Aphodousia. The sequence goes on along the minus strand of CABSHY010000093.1, from coordinate 925 downwards.
TCAGAACTCTCAAATGAGGATTATCTTCAGAGGAGACGGAGCGCTCTTGATAGTCACTGACACTACGCAATTGCGTCGGTGTCAAAATCATTTTGGAATTAAAGGGCGATTTTGTTTCCCAAACAATGCCGTGATCGGCCCAAAAGGTATACTCACCTTGAGTTTTTAAGGGTTTAGGAAAACCGATCAGAAATTTTTCCTGTTCAAAAGAACCTGCCACCAAAGAAGGGCGTTCGAGTCGAGCCGAAAGTTCCTCTAAATTCAACGCTAAGGCTTGAGCCATTCCCAACGGCATCAAGCATAAAGCCGCAAGCCATTTTTTTAACATGTTTTGTCCTTTGCGTCGCTTTTCAGATTCTCTGAGGTTTGAGGCCAGAATGCATAAAAATTGGCCCAATCAAGCGGACTTTTCGCTAAGCCTGCTTCTAATTCTTTAACGAAACCTTCTACTAGTATAGAGATATCTTCCCGGCGCTGATGACGGTTTATGTAAACATTTTTTCCATTGCTGAGATTGCCAAAACGTACGGTGTAGTGATGCGTTTGACCGGATAAAACGGGCATCTTCTTGGGGGTGCGCCAACAGGTAATACTAAAGAGTGGACAATGAAAAAGATTCGCAAGTATAGTGCCTCCGATCGGAAAGCGAGCTTTGTGGCCTAAAAAAGAAACTTCACAAGTAGCATCAGAGGCAATAGGAATGCGGTCGCCTGCAATAAAAACTAAGGCGCCTCGTGCAACATACGTTTCAATTTCACAGGCGCTCGCAGGGCTCAATGCCGAGACTTCCATAAAGTGGATTTTCTTTAACGCTTGATTGCGATCGCGAAGTAGGGCATTGAATTGTCGCGCATGCTTTGTGTGCATCAAAATAACGAGCTCTGTTTCTTTTTGTTGCAAACCGTGGTTGATGAGCTTTTCTATA
>CABSHY010000092.1 GCA_902477615.1 uncultured Sutterella sp. | reverse complement strand
TAACCCGTTTGAATTTTAAAATTTAACCCTTGACAAACGGGAGTGATCCATAGATATTCAGAGGTAAGTTCACAGAGGAAACTCCAACAATCCTTCAGAACTGAGTACTGATTTAACAGATTGGTTAAAACTTGATTACAAGTAGAAATTACGTAAATTTAAAGGGAGTTGTTAATTAGGTACAACAGCTCCCTTTTTTATTCTTACGATTTGTTTAGTTTATTCTGCAGATGTAGATTCCTTCCGCCGGAAACTTCCCTTCACCATCTCAAACTTAAAGAAACGGCACTCCAACGGCCCATTAAAAATCACAATCTTACGAGATTCCGACAAACGCATCTGTTGGGGTAACTTACGATCGCTCGTTAACATCCAAGCCGTCCAACCGGAAAAGTTACGTTTTAAGTTGTCTGCTACGTTTTTCATCATACTGCCGACGCTTGCACTCTTAGGATTGGATTGTTCACCATAAGGCGGATTGGAGATAATCGTGCCTTCTTCAGCAATGGGCGTTGCCTCACGAGCGTCACAACGGGTAAACGTCAAACGACCGTCTTCAAGCAATTTATCCAAACCTGCGCGTTGAGCATTACTCATGGCCTTCCCCACCACGATAGAAGAGATGTCGCTTGCGGCAATCTTCACTGGTGCGTGCATGTTAATTTCGGCACGCGCATCTTCCTTCATTTCTTCCCAAAGATCCATGTCGAAAATTTGGAGATTTTCAAAAGCAAAGGAACGATTTAAGCCTGGTGCCATGTGGCAAGCAATTTGCGCAGCTTCAATAGCAATCGTGCCCGAACCGCAGAAGATGTCCATCAAGGGGGATTGTTGATCCCATTGAGAAAGTGCCAAAAGGCCCGCAGCCAAATTTTCTTTCAAAGGTGCTTCGCCCTTTTCAATACGCCAACCGCGCTTAAAGAGGGGTTCACCGGACAAATTCAAATAAAACGTGCAATAGCGATCCGTAATAAACGCATGAATGCGCACGTCAGGGTTCGTCTTTTCAATGCTCGGACGCATACCGCAACCTTCGCGGAAGCGGTCACAAATGCCGTCTTTGATGCGAAGCGTGGTGAAGTCAAGGCTTTCCAAGGGAGAATTCTTAGCCGTCACATCCACACGGATTTTGGCATCGGCTTCAAAGAACTTTTCCCACGGCAACAAATGGGCCATGTCATAAATGTCATGACTGTCGTAGTATTGACGTGAGGCAATCTTCATCAAAATGCGGCTTGCAAAGCGGCTGTGCAAACACACCGACATTGCCAAAGCCAAGGGGCCTTCAAATAAAACGCCACCCGGATTTTCTTTGGTGTTTTGAGCACCTAAGCCTTGGAGTTCTTGAGCCAAAATCGGTTCAAGCGTTCGAGGACAAACGGCAAAAAAGTGATAGTTAGCCATTTAAATTTTTCTTCCTAGTACTAGCTGTGGGCAAGGAAAATGCAAAGGCTTTTCAACTCAGACCACACATCATTTCGTGTTTTGACAGTAAGACCTTTAGCAAGGCGGTCAATGTCGGCGCATCGACCAAGACAGCTTGCTAAGGCGTTTAAATTCATGCGAAGGTTCACGCGCTGCAAGTGTTGCTTCATTGCAGGCGCACAGAAAACGTTTGCGCCCTCTTTAACAGCAATCACATCTCGGATAAAAGTTGAGATGCGCATGATGATTAGGGGCAGTGCTTCACCTTCGGCTTGCATGCCGGCGACCGTGCGACTTACGCGCGCCACGTCACCCAATGCCATCGCTTCAATTAAATCCTCAAGACTGTAGCGAGAAACATTCATCACACAGTCTTCAACGTCTTTAAGTGACAATTCGCCTTCGGGGTGCAGAAGCGAGAGCTTCATCAACTCTTGCTTGGCAGCCATTAAGTTGCCTTCGGTTTGCTCGGCAAAAAAGCGAAGGGCATCGGCTTGCATCGTTTGGTTTTGACGACGCAAACGCTCTTCAATCCAGTGCGAGTATTGAGCACGGGTAATGGGTTGGCAATTGATCACTTGACCGACGCTTGCCAACTCTTTAAACCAAGAGGCTTTTTGCGTTTTGTAGTCCACCTGCGTGAGATGAACAATCGTGACCGTTGTATCCACGGTGGGAGCGGCTTCAACAAATTGCGAAAGTACTTTCGCTCCCTTAGTGCCGGGACCCGAGGATAAAAAGCGCAAAATGATGACCTTTTTGTCATCAAAAAGCGAGACGCTTAAAAGCGCATCCAACAGTTCTGACCAGTCAGAAGTGGCCGATAAGGCAAGCGTTTGACGATCGGTATAGCCCAAGTCTTTGGCCGTTTGACGCAAAGCGTCCATCGCTTCCATCGCCAGAAGCGGTTCTTCGTCAACGATAACCCAAACGGGGGCGAGAAACCCCTTTTCTTTGGCTTGGGCGAGTTGGTGCGCTAATTGGTCGCTTTTAATAGGCATGAATGTTGGGCTTTAAGGCCGACAAGCGGTTTAGCAATTGCGTGATCAAATCTTGTTGGATTTCGTTATACAGGAGGTTTTCTTCCGTATCGCGAGACAAGTAATCTTCTTCGTTGTAAGACATTTGACGAGAGGCGGCAAACGTGGTCGGAACCATGTATTCGTCCCCATCAGGGCTTGCTACGCGGAAAGTCAATGACAACGTCAATTCGTATTCACGGGCTTCACCCTTGGAGTTCAAAGCCAAGATTTCACGATCGCGCTTAGAACTCACTAAATCCAAAACGGCTTGTGCTTCTTCAGCCGTATCAACCAACGTGATATTGGTGCCGGCTTTTAACATACGACGAATGTCAGCGGCCATACGGTTGTTGATAGGCATATTCACAAACATCGTATCAAACGGAAGCGTCACTCGACCGCGCAAATGAAAACCGCAACCGGTGGTCGCAGCCGCAGACAAAGCAAGCGCAGACAATAAAAAGGAACGACGACCCAGTGTCATAGTGTTGTTTCTCGAGAAGTTTTGTAATAGAAGGATTATACGGGTTTAAGTGGCTGAGAACGAAAAAATCCCGAAGTCATCAGCCGATGATCTTCGGGACTTTCGTCATCGTGCGAAACGAATTAGTTCGCGACGATGTTCACAAGCTTCTTGGGCACAATGATGATCTTACGAACGGTCTTGCCTTCCGTGAACTTCATCACATTTTCGTTAGCCAAGGCAGCAGCTTCAATCGTTGCCTTATCGGCGTCAGCTGCGACCGTTACTTGACCACGAAGTTTGCCGTTGACTTGAACGACAAGCGTCATTTCGTCAGCAACCAATGCGTTTTGGTCAACTTCAGGCCAAGCCGTATCCAAAATCGTGCCTAACTCAGCTTCGTAGCCCAAGTCAATCCACAATTGCGTCGTGATGTGCGGAGCAATCGGGTAAAGGACGCGAATCAAAATGGAGAGGCATTCCTTCATGACGGCCTTGCTTTCGGCAGACTCGTCCCACTTGACCGTTTCAAGCGTATTGAGCATCTTCATCGTGGCAGACACAACGGTGTTGTATTGCATACGATCGATGTCGCTCGTGGCTTGCTTTAAGGCTTGGTGCATTTCCATGCGGCAGGCCTTGAGTTCTGCGCTCAATTGAGCGGGCATTGCGCCGGCAGACTTAATCGCAGATTCGTGCTTAAAGCCAAAGTTCCAGAGGCGACGCAAGAAACGGAACGTTCCTTCGGCACCGGAATTGCTCCAAGCAGCGGATTGATCCGGGGGACCTGCGAACATCACAAAACTGCGAGCTGTATCGGCACCGTACTTATTGATAATGTCCTTGGGTTCGACGACGTTGTTCTTTGACTTACTCATCTTTTCAACGCCGCCCATCGTGACGGGCAAGCCGTCTTCCTTGGCAACGGCCTTAATCGGACGGGCTTTTTCGTCGTAAGAAATTTCGACTTCATCCGGGTAGTACCAACGCTTCTTGCCATCGGGCAATTGGCGATAGTAGCACTCAGCCGTCAACATCCCTTGCGTAAAGAGACGCTTAAACGGTTCGTCAAACTTCACAAGACCCAAGTCACGCATGACCTTCGTCCAGAAGCGAGCGTAGAGTAAGTGCATCACGGCGTGTTCGATACCGCCGATGTATTGGTCAACCGGAGCCCAGTAGTCGTTGCGTTCATCGACCATGGCTGTGTCGCAATCGGGCGAGCAATAACGCATGAAGTACCAAGAGGAGTCCACGAAGGTGTCCATCGTATCGGTTTCACGCTTAGCATCGGCGCCGCAAACCGGGCACTTGCAGTTTAAGAATTCTTCACACTTATTTAAGGGGTTACCGGAACCATCGGGTACGAGGTTCGTGGGCAACACGACCGGAAGATCTTTTTCCGGAACGGGAACCGGACCGCAGTGCGGGCAGTTGATGATCGGAATCGGCGTACCCCAGTAGCGTTGGCGGCTGATGCCCCAGTCACGGATACGGAATTGGGTCTTCTTTTCGCCCAAATTCTTAGCGGCCAATGCATCGGCAATCTTTTCAATGCCGTCATGAACGGTCAAGCCGTCAAATTCACCGGAGTTGACCAAGCGAGAGCTATCGCTCTTATCAGCATACCAATCTTCCCAAGCGTCCGTGGAGTAGGTCTTGCCTTCCATGCCAACGACTTGACGGATTTCAATACCGTACTTCTTCGCAAAAGCAAAGTCACGTTCGTCATGAGCAGGCACGCCCATCACGGCACCTTCGCCGTAGCTCATCAAGACGTAGTTACCGATCCAAACCGGAACGTCGGCACCCGTGATCGGATGGCGAACACAGAAGCCGGTCGGCACACCTTCTTTTTCCTTCGTGGCCAAATCGGCTTCGCTTACACCGCCCTTGGCGCATTCTTCAATAAAGGCCGTGAGTTTTTCATTACCTTGGGCCAAGCGCTTAGCTAACGGGTGCTCGGCAGCGATAGCAACAAAGGTCACACCCAATAACGTATCGGCACGGGTCGTAAAGACGCGAAGTTCTTTTTCTTCACCGTCAATTGTGTAGGGGAAGGACAAGCGCACACCGGTGGACTTACCGATCCAGTGCGATTGCATGCTACGAACTTGATCAGGCCAGCCCGGCAATTGGTCAAGGTCATTTAAGAGTTCGTCAGCGTATTGCGTGATGCCCAAGTAGTAACCCGGGATTTCGCGCTTTTCAACGATGGCACCAGAGCGCCAGCCACGACCGTCAACGACTTGTTCGTTTGCCAACACCGTCATGTCGACCGGGTCCCAGTTTACGATTTGGGTCTTACGGTAGCAGACACCCTTTTCGAGCATCTTCAAGAAGATCCATTGGTTCCAGCGATAGTATTCCGGCGTGCACGTAGCGATTTCGCGAGACCAGTCAAATGCCAAACCCAAAGGCTTCATTTGGTTTTTCATTTCGGCAATGTTATCGAACGTCCAGGCGGCCGGAGCAATGCCGTGGTTAATGGCAGCGTTTTCAGCCGGCAAACCAAAAGCGTCCCAACCCATCGGCGTCATGACGTTATAGCCCTTCATGCGAAGGTAGCGGTACATCACGTCATTTAAGGTGTAGTTGCGAACGTGGCCCATATGAAGCTTGCCACTCGGATAGGGCAACATGGACAAAACATAGAATTTTGGTTTTTCGTTGCCTTGGGCGTCTAAGGCATGCTCTGTTGCATGGTAGACGTCACCTTCTTGCCAGGCCTTTTGAACATCGACTTCAACGGTCTGCGGAGAATACGTTTCACGCATAAAGTGATCCCATCTTTGTTTTTCAATGGTTAATAAAAAATAATCCTGTCAGTATAACGGTTTTAAGGCCACGAGAAATAATGATTTCTATGGATTTGCGTCTATATTTGTTAAGGATGCAACGTCGGTGACCAGTGTTTTAAAATTTTTTGAAGAAAAGATTTGACAAAAAGAAAAAAAGTCTTTAATATTTCAACTCTTCGTTGATCGCGGGGTGGAGCAGTCTGGTAGCTCGTCGGGCTCATAACCCGAAGGTCGTAGGTTCAAATC
>CABSHY010000091.1 GCA_902477615.1 uncultured Sutterella sp. | reverse complement strand
CCATGAGCATGGATGGTTTTACGGCGCTTCCCAATGGTGAAAGTCAATGGATTACGGGGCCGGAGGCCCGAAACGACGGTCATCGCTATCGCAGTTACTCAGGCGCCATTTTGACGGGGATCGGTACGGTTTTGGCTGACAATCCTCAAATGAATGTTCGTTTTAATGGTCAATTGGCTAACCGCCAACCCTTGAAAGTGTTGGTGGATTCTCGCCTTCGAGTCAGTCCCGACGCTCGCATTTTCGACGACGGTCAAGTGCTTGTGGTGTGTGCCGACAATAATGATGAGAAAGCCTTGGCATTAGCCGAGCGGGGTGCTGAAATTTTGAGTTTCCCCAACGATTGCGGGCAAGTGGATTTGAAGGCCTTATTAATAGAGCTTGCAAAACGTCACATCAATGATGTGCACGTGGAGGCCGGCGCAACGCTTAATGGGGCATTGTTGGCGGCCGATTTAGTTGACGAAGTGCTTCTTTACACGGCGCCCAAATTTCTAGGTCAAGGACGGGGTGCGTTTGCTTTACCCGTTGCGACCCATTTAAATCAAATCGATTCTTGGCATATCCAAAGCGCTGATAAAATCGGCGATGATGTGCGTTTAGTCTTAACAAGAAAGGAAAAATAGACGATGTTTACCGGCATTATTCAAGCCATTGGTCAAGTGCGTGAACCCGAAACGTTGGGTGACGGCGTTCGATTAACGATTGATGCACCGACCTTGGGTCTGGAGACGGTTCAAGTGGGTGACTCCATTGCTGTGAACGGCGCCTGCATGACGGTGGTGGCCATTGACGGTGATACGTTTAAGATTGAAGTCTCAGCCGAGAGCTTGTCTAAAACGACGGGTCTTCATAAGGCAGGCGAAGTGAACTTAGAAAAAGCCCTTCGCGTGGGTGATCGTTTGGACGGTCACATCGTTTCCGGTCACGTTGACGGTGTGGGTCACGTTGTGGTGATGGAACCCAAGGCCGAGAGCTGGCATTTGGTCGTGCATGCCCCCAAACCCTTGAGCCCCTATTTGGCCTACAAGGGTTCGATTACGGTCAATGGCGTTTCTTTGACGATTAATGATGTGGTGGACACGGAAGATGGGACGAATGTTTCCATTAACTTGATTCCGCATACGGTCGAAGTGACGACGCTTAAGCACCTCAAAGCCCAAGACCCGATCAATTTGGAAATTGACACGATCGCTCGCTATGTTGAGCGCATGTTAAAGGTTCAAAATCAATAATCTCAAACGAAAGAAAAAGTTTGAAAGGAGAGCAGTGATGCGCACTAAGCTTTTTAGCCCCTACCAAATCGGTGGCATGGAGCTTCAAAACCGTATTTCTGTTCCGCCAATGTGCATGTACCAAGCCACTGACGGAATGCCCAATGTTTGGCACAACGTGCACTACGGCAAACTCGCCCAGTCGGGTGCCGCTTTAGTGTGCGTGGAAGCCACGGCCGTTTGTCCGGAAGGACGAATTACACCTTATGACTTGGGCCTTTGGACCAATGATCAGTGCGATGCTATGCGAGAAATGGTTTCGACCATGCGTCACATTGATGACAAAACGAAAGTCATCGTCCAATTAAGTCATGCCGGTCGCAAGGGAAGTTGTGCCTTAGGAGGCATCAATTTAAACCCGGAAGATGGCGGTTGGGAGCTAGCGGCCCCTTCAGCGATTGCGTTGAGTCCGGCTCACCGCGCGCCTCGTGAGATGACCAAAGCCGAGATTGATAAGCTCATCGAAGCCTTCTCCATTGCCGCCTTCAGAGCCCAACAAGCCGGTTTTGACGGTATTGAATTGCACTGCGCCCACGGCTACTTAATGCACGAATTCCTCTCGCCCTTGACAAACCATCGCACGGACGAATTCGGTGGCAGCTTAGAAAACCGTATGCGTTTGCCACTCATGGTTTTTGTTGCGATTAAAGAAGCCGCACCGCAATTGACGGTGGGTGTTCGAGTTTCGGCAACCGATTGGGTTGAGGGTGGCTGGAGCGTTGAGGAGACGATAACTTTTGCCAAAGAACTTCAACGCTACGGGTGCGAATTTGTAGACGTTTCTGCGGGTGGTCTGTCACCAGATCAAAAAATCGATGTGCAATACGGCTATCAATTGCCTTATGCTCGTGCCGTGAAAGAAGCGACGGGGATCCCCACGCTTTGTTGCGGTTTGATTAAGTATGCCGCGCAAGCGGAAACCATTTTGGTGCAAGAAACGGCGGACATGGTCGATATCGGTCGTGCGATGCTTTTAAATCCTCATTGGGGGTGGCAAGCGGCGCTCGAATTAGGTGACGAGAGCGTGGTCTTTCCGCGCCCTTACGCCCGCGGTATGCATTTGTGATTGCAATTAACTGATTTTCTTTGAAAAGAAAGCGAAAGAGCCCTTGAAAATCAGTACAATATGCACAATTATTTTTTGGTAACGAATTTACAACTGGAGACGAAAGATGTCCATGGATATCATCGAAAACTCTTTAGATGGTCGCGGTCTTCGTATCGGTATTGTTCAAGCCCGCTTCAATGACTACGCCGGTGAAGGCCTTTTGAAGGCTTGCTTGGCTGAATTGGCTCGCTTGGGCGTGGTTGAAGAAGATATCACGTTGGCCCGTGTACCGGGTGCTTTGGAGATCCCCTTTGCATTGCAACAATTGGCTCAAACCGAAGAGTATGACGCTTTGGTGGCAATCGGTGCTGTGATTCGCGGTGAAACGTATCATTTCGAAATCGTTTCGAACGAAAGCGCCTCCGGCATCATGCAAGTGAGCTTGGAATGGGATATTCCGATTGCCAACGCCGTCTTGACGACCGAAAACGACGAACAAACCAAGGCCCGTTTGGAAGAAAAGGGCACGGATGCTGCACGCGTGGCTGTGGAAATGGCCAATTTCCGCAAAGAATACATGTTTGAATTTGAAGAAGACGAGGAATAAATGGCACAACGTCCCCATCGACCGAGCCGCGGTGCTCGCTCTTTGTCCCGTGAATTTGCATTGTTGGGCATTTACGAACACTTGGTCAGCGGCCTTGATGCCAAGACCATTGATACGACGCTTTTGAGCGTTTTAAGCGAAGACGGTGAACCCGTTGCCGGTGCTGCGATTGATGTTGCAGACTTTGAACGTTGCGACAAGGCTCACTACACGGAGCTTTTGACGGGTGTGATTGAAAATGCCCAAGAGCTCGAAGCCCTTTACGCTGCTCACGTTGACCGTGATGTCTCTCGCTTGTCTTTGGTTGAACGCTCTGTGTTGCTTTTGGCAACGTACGAATTGAAAAACCACATTGAAATTCCGTACCGCGTGGTCATCAACGAAGCCGTGGAATTGTCGAAGAACTTCGGCGGTTCTGAAGGTTTCCGTTATGTTAACGGTGTGTTGGACAAAGTGGCCGCTCAAGTGCGTGCGACCGAAGTTAACAACAAATAACGCCTATGGGCACACGCCCGTCAGAATTTGATCTCATCCACCGTTTCTTTTCTTTGGGAGTGACCAGTCACTGGCCCTCCCAAGGAATCGGTGATGATTGCGCTCTTCTTAAAGTCGGTGATACGACTTTAGCCATCACAACGGATACCACTGCATTGGGTACGCATTTTTTACCTGATGCCAATCCCCAAACCGTCGGTTTCAAAGCCCTTGCTGTCAATCTGTCCGATTTGGCGGCGGCCGGTGCGACGCCTCGTGCGTTTTTTCTTGCGATTTCCTTACCCGAAGCCAATGAAGCTTGGTTAAAAGGTTTTTCTGAAGGATTGAAAAAAGCAGCACAAACTTATCAATGTGCGCTTTTAGGGGGCGATACAACCAAAAGCACGACGGTGGGCGAGACTCGATCGCCTGCCACCATTACGATCACGGCTTTGGGGGAAGCTGAGCATAACGCTGTAACGCGCGCCGGGGCCTCTGTAGGCGACGATATTTGGGTAAGCGGTACGGTGGGGGATGCCTACGCGGCGCTCATGATGCGTACAAAAGTGTGGCCTGAAACCGTGACCGAGTACTTAGAAAGTCGTATGGATTGCCCAACGCCTCGAGTGGCTTTGGGGTGTGAATTGTTGGCGCACGTTGCTTCAGCCGCAGCCGATGTCTCTGATGGCCTTTATCAAGATTTGGGGCATATTTTGGAGCGCTCGAAGGTGGGTGCCAAACTTTGGGTCGATCGTCCCGCTTTGAGTTCGGATTTAGCCAAAATGGATACTGATCGCCGCCGTCAGGCGCAATGGGCCGGGGGCGATGATTACGAATTGGTGTTTACTGCTTCCCCCAAGCACCGCCAAAGCATTTTAAAATGGTCTGAGACTCACCGATTGCCTTTATCTCGCATTGGATGCGTGATAGAGGAAGGCGTTTATTTTGAGAACGATAAAAACGAAGTGGTTAACGTGCAGTTTGCCGGTTTTGACCATTTCCGAGAGTAGAAATGTTAGAAAAATACAGTGCAGATAATCCTGTGAATAAAGTGCGTATGACGTGGCACTTTGCCTTTTCCCGTTTGTCTCATATCATTGCCAGTTTCTTCGGCAGCGGCGTCATTCGTCCGGCACCGGGCACTTGGGGAACGTTGGCTGGGTGGTTGGTCTATGTAGCTTTGACTCCGTGGGTGACGCCTGCGATGTGGTTAGTGATTGTGGCGGCGACCTTTATTGTAGGTTCGTGGGCTTGTGAAGAAACGAGTAAAGATTTGGGTGTCCCCGATCACGGTTCCATCGTCATTGATGAAGTGTTTGCGATTTGGTGGGTGCTCGCCTTAATTCCGGCAACACTGCCTTGGCAAATCGCAGGCTTTGTGGCTTTCCGATTCTTTGATATCGTGAAATTGCCGCCGGCAAGTTTCTTTGATCGTAAAATGAAAAATGGCGTCGGCATCATGCTCGATGATGCCGTGGCTGCGGTTTATGCGTTGCTTCTTTTATGGGGCATCCAATACGCATTAATGCTTTTTTAGGACATATTTTTCGTGAATTTCCAATTAGAGGCCTTAGCGCAAAAGTTAGGTGAAGTGGCACAGAAGGCCCATGTGATGGTGGCAACGGCCGAGTCGTGTACAGCCGGTGGCATCAGCTACACAATCACTGATATTGCAGGCTCAAGCCAATGGTTTGATAGGGGCTTTGTGACCTACACGAATGCGTCGAAAATGGACTTTTTAGGCGTGAGTGCTTCGACGTTAGAAGCTGTGGGAGCTGTCTCTTCAGAGTGTGCTTCGGAGATGGTTTTGGGAGCCCTGGCCCATTCAAATGCCGATATCGCTGTGGCGGTGACCGGCATTGCAGGGCCCGGGGGCGCCGTGCCCGGCAAACCCGTGGGAACCGTCTTTTTAGCCTGGGGGCGACGAGGTGAAGTGCCAGAAGTGGTCAGAAAGGAATTCCCCGGTGATCGACAAGCCGTGCGCAAGGCCACAATTCAATGCGCCATCGAAGGTTTAATTCAACGAATTTCTCAGTAGCGAGTTTTATCAGAAATGGAAAACTGGTTCAATATTTTTTGTTTAATCGCATTAATTCTCTTAAATGGCGCTTTTGCCATGAGCGAAATCGCCTTGGTGACGAGTCGCCGAGCCCGCCTTCAAGTCAAGGACGATGAGGGTAATAAAGGCGCAAAGGTGGCCATGGAACTCAATGAAGAACCGACGCGCGCTCTGTCTGCTATTCAGGTAGGGATTACGTCCATCGGTATTTTGTCGGGTATCGTGGGGGAAGCGGCGTTAGCAGAACCGGTTGCTCATTGGTTAACGGATAGCATGGGAGTGGCTCCCGTGACCGCTCGCACGTTGGGCTTGGTTTTGGTCGTGGTGTTGGTGACCTACTTCTCCATTATTTTGGGCGAGTTGGTACCTAAGCGCTTGGGTCAAATGAATCCCGAAGGCGTGGCTTGCCAAATTGCTCGTCCTATCAATACGTTGGCCATTATCATGGCCCCCTTTGTGAAGTTATTATCCGCTTCCACAAATTTGATTTTGAAATTAACGGGGAAGAGCGATACGCAAGAACCTACTGTCACGGAAGAAGAAATCCATGCTGTGATTGAAGAAGGGAGCGAGTCGGGGGTGATTGAAGAGCAAGAACGCGACATGGCCCGTAATCTTTTCCGC
>CABSHY010000090.1 GCA_902477615.1 uncultured Sutterella sp. | reverse complement strand
CATTTCCTCTCTCAATGAGAGCATTTTTTCAGCGTAAGAGAAGGCAATCTTTCCATTGTCTGTCAGTGCTAGTGGTCTGACGGAACGGTTAATCAGAGGGACGTCACCCAACGACTTTTCCAGTGCAGATAAAACGCGACTAGCCCCTGCTGCATCCATTCCAAAGTCATTACAAACACCGCTAATACTGCCTTTTCGAGCGACGGCTAGAAAAAGTTTCCAACTTTGCAGGTCGTAAGATCTATCCATGGCTTCTCTCACTTTGAAGATAACAATGAGCAGGCGACAAACTTGCCTCAATTTTTTAGAACTATCCTGACTAGGATACTCAGAGTTGAAGCCGATTAACAACTCTTTTTAATTTGGATTAAGAACAAATGATCCAAAAAGCCTGCCGTCCCCCAAAAGAACGGCAGGCAAACCTGAGCTGCTAGAGAGATTCAGACGCTAGGCTTTGGGCATAATCAAAACCGGTAAGTCGCTCGAAGAAATCAATGCCCGAGTGCAGCTGCCAAAGACCAAGGACTTCAATGCGCTTCGACCGTGCGTGCCCATGATGACCAAGTCAGAGTTGTGGTGAGCGTGGTGCAAGAGGTCAATTTCCGGGTCGCCGATGATGAAGGTTTTGTCCACCTCAATGCCAGCTTCTTTAAATTTGGCTTCCGTGGGTGCGACCAACTCATTAAATTCTTCTTCACAAAGCTCGTTCAAACGAACCTTTTCATTGAGCGTAGCTTGACTGACTTGTGAGGGCATAATGGCTCGGATGTCCGATTGAATGCTCACTAATTCAAATTTTGGCGACGGGCCAAAGAGGGCCTTATTCTTGATCGCAAAGTCAGCGCACTTAGGACCAAAGTCAGAACCGTCCACTGCAATCGTGACATTTAAGTTTTCATCGCCAAAGTAGATGCTCTTGCGACAAATCAAAACAGGGCAGACACCGGAAGAAACAACCGAAAGTGACACGGAACCCATGTAGAGATTCTTTAACGTACTCATGCCACGGGCGCCCATCACAATCAAATCGGTATTTTTATCGTGAGCATATTCAGGAATCACTTCTGCGGGATGACCGACCAAGTGAGATTTCTTCACTTCAATACCTAATGCTTCAATGTCGCCAAGCATGGAGGCAAAGACCTCACGAGCCGTGTTACCGTAATACGCACTCATGTCAAAGTCCGCTTGCTCGGTGACGCGACCATCCAGAGGCACTTGAATGTAGAGAAGCTCAACGAGAGGTTGTGTGGCCAAAAGTGACTTTCTGGAAGCTAAAAACTTTAAGGCTTCTCGGCAATCGAGACTACCGTCAACAGGAACTAAGATACGCATACATGACTCTCCAAAGTGACAATCCGAAACCCTTAATGACAAGGACTGATTTCTGTTCTCAATTTCAGTTTACGCTGATTTTGAAGGGGCATTGAACTATTTTTTCTTCCGCAGAAAAGCACTCGATAACCAGCATTTTCTTCTGGACTAATCGATTCAGTGTAAAAATCGAAAATTCTTAGAAAAATCATAGGAAAATCGTCATTTCAGAGGCTATAATAGGTTTTTTCTTTGACCAAAAAATCAAGATACTATGCAAGATTTGTCGCAAATTGTCGCCGAGGCCAAGAGCGCTTTTGCTCAAGCGGCTGCACCGGCAGCTTTGGAAGATGCCAAGGCGAAGTTTTTAGGGAAAACGGGTTCCATCACGGCTTTGATGAAGGGGTTGTCCAAGTTGACGCCCGAAGAAAAGCGTGAAATGGGTCAAGCGTTAGGCGCGGCCAAGCGCGAAATCGAGCAAGCCCTCGAAGCCCGTCGTGAAGAATTGGCTAACGAAAAGTTAGCTGCTCGTTTAGCGGCAGAAGCCCTTGACGTGACTTTACCCGGTCGTAAGTATCCGCAAGGCGGCATTCACCCGGTGATTGCTACGCAAATGCGTATTGAAGAAATCTTTGCTTCCATCGGTTTCGATGTTGCTGACGGCCCCGAAATCGAAACGGACTGGTACTCCTTTACGGCTTTGAATAATCCCCCCAATCACCCGGCACGTTCCATGCAAGATACGTTCTACGTGGACATGAAGGATGAAACGGGTAAGTTGTTGCCGTTGCGCCCGCACACCTCTCCCATGCAAGTGCGCTACGCCCGTACGCATCAAGCTCCGATCAAGGTGATCGCTCCGGGTCGTACGTACCGTGTTGACAGCGACGCTACGCACTCTCCGATGTTCCACCAAGTCGAAGGTGTTTGGATTGATACCAACGTGAGTTTTTCTGACTTGAAGGGTGTTTACACCGACTTCTTGCGCCGTTTCTTTGAAACGGAAGATTTGGTTGTTCGTTTCCGTCCGAGCTACTTCCCGTTCACGGAACCCTCCGTTGAAGTGGACATGATGTTCACGAGTGGTCCGAAGAAGGGTCGTTGGTTGGAAATCTCGGGCGCCGGTGAAGTGCACCCGAACGTGGTTCGCAACTACGGTTTAGATCCTGAAAAGTACATCGGTTTTGCTTTCGGTTCCGGTTTGGAACGCTTGACGATGTTGCGTTACGGTATTGACGATTTGCGCTTGTTCTTCGAAGGCGATTTGCGCTTCTTGAAGCAATTCAATCGTTAATGGTTCGTTGTTCGTCAATTATCAAAGAGAAAAGAAATGATATTTTCTGAAAGTTGGTTACGCTCCTATATCAATCCGGAATTGACCTCCGACGAGTTGTGTGAAGCCATGACGATGGCCGGTTTGGAAGTCGAAGAAGTGAGTTCTGTGGCTCCTGCCTTTACCGGTATCGTTGTCGCTAAGGTCATCTCCTGCCGCGATCATGAAAACTCTGACCACTTGCACATCTGTGAAGTCGATGTCGGTCAAGAATCTTTGTTGCAAATCGTCTGCGGTGCGCCGAACGTGTGCGCCGGAATCAAGGTGCCGTGCGCCATGATTGGTGCTGTGTTGCCGGGTGACTTCAAGATTAAAGAAGCCAAGATGCGCGGTGTGCTCTCTCAAGGCATGTTGTGCTCTGCTCGTGAATTGGGTATCACGGAAGACCATTCCGGTTTGTGGATTTTGCCCGATGATCTTCCGATCGGCGAAGACATCCGCAAGGCCTGTCATTTAGATGACAAGAAGATTGAAATTAAGTTAACGCCTAACCGTGGTGATGCTTTGTCCATGGTGGGTGTGGCTCGTGACTTGCATGCTGTCACGGGTGCCGAAGTGCACTTCCCCAAGATTGAAGCAGTTGAAGCCAATTCCGATACGAAGATCGAATTGGATGTGCAAGCGGCTGACTTGTGCGGTCGTTACACGACGCGTCGTATCGACAACATCAACATGAAGGCTCCGACTCCGCAATGGATGAAGGATCGATTGGAACGCAGCGGTCAACGCAGCATTTCCGCTTTGGTCGACATCTCCAACTACGTGATGTTGGAAATGGGTGTTCCCACGCACTTTAGCGATGCTCAAAAGATTGCCGGTGGTAAGTACACGGTTCGTTGGGCCAACGAAGGCGAAAAGATCGAACTCTTGAACGGTCAAACGGTTCAATTGGATCCGTACTTTGGTGTGATTTGTGATGACAACGGCCCGAAGGTGTTGGCCGGCATCATGGGTGGCGAAGACACGAAGGTGACCGATGAGACGACTTGCATTTCGATTGAATCGGCTTTCTGGCATCAAAAGGCCATTCAAGGTCGTTGCCGTCGTTTGAATTTCTCCACCGATGCCGCTTACCGTTATGAACGCGGTGTTGACTTCGGTATCACCGAAGACGTGTTGCAATACGTGACGCGCTTGGTGGTCGATATCTGCGGTACGGCCGATACGAAGGTGGGCCCGGTGATTGATGCGGTGACGGAATTGCCCGCTCGTGAAGTCGTGACGATGCGCGCTGATCGTGCCCGTAAGGTGATCGGCATGGACATCTCGACGGAAACGATGGCCGAGTGCTTTAAGCGCTTGGGCTTTGAATTCACGCTTGAAAATGACGTCTTTAGCGTGAAGTCTCCAACCTACCGTTTCGATATCGAAATCGAAGAAGATTTGATTGAAGAAGTGGCCCGTTTAGTGGGTTACGAAAAGTTGCCCGACGTCCCGCCGATGGCTCGTGCTGCTATGAAGATGCGTCCTGAAGGTACGCGTCGCGAACATGACCTTCGTCGCCAATTGGCTAACCTCGGTTACCAAGAGTTGGTGAACTTTAGTTTTGTTCCCGAGGCTTGGGAAAAGGATTTTGCTGATAACACGAATCCGATTCGCTTGCTCAACCCGATCGCGAGCCAATTGTCCGTGATGCGCACGCAAATGATCGGCGGCTTAGTCGATATTTTGAAATACAACCTCAACCGTAAGGTCACGAGCGCCAAGCTCTTTGAAGTGGGTCGTGTTTTCTTGCGTGACGAAAGCGTTGTGACGACCGAGTGGAGCGTCAAGGGTGTTCGTCAACCCGTGCGTATTGCCGGTTTGCTCTATGGCGATGCCATGGGTGAACAATGGGCCGTGGCCACGCGTGGCGTGGACTTCTTTGATGGCAAGGGCGACGTTGAACGCTTGTTGGCACCGTTAAAGGCCGAGTTTGTCGCTAAGAGCTTCCCTGCTTTGCACCCGGGTCGCAGCGCTGCCATCATCTTAAACGGTAAGGAAATCGGTTTTGTCGGTGAATTGCATCCGAAGTTGCAACAAACGTACGGCTTGCCGCATGCCCCGGTCGTTTTTGAAATCGACGTTGAACCCATGTTAACGACGATGGTGCCGTGGCATGAAGCTGTCAGTAAGTTCCAACCCGTTTTGCGTGACATCAGTGTGGTGGTGCCTGCAACGGTGACTTTCAGCCAATTGCAAGAAGCCGTGGAAAAGGCTGCTCAAACGGATGCACGCTTGAAGGCATTTGAATCCTTGTGCTTATTTGACCTTTATCACATGGCGGCAGAAGAAGGGCAAGAGGCCAAGGCCAGCATGGCTTTCCACTTGGTGTTGCAACCGACCGAAGAAACCTTCTCCGGTGACGATGCTGATGCTGCCTTAAAGGCTGCTATTGAAGCTTTGGAAGCTGCAGGCGCTACGTTGCGTCAATAAGGTTTGAAGCTTTAACCGAAAGGGCTTTGGGTGTGAAGAATAATTCACATCCCTTAGCCCTGAAAAGATGTAAAAAAATCAAAGAAAATCAAAGGAAAAGTTTTTCTTTGATACAATCGAACAATCATTGAAATCGCTAAATCGAGAGAGATCGAGATGGATAATACAAAAACGATGACGAAGGCCGACTTGGTCGAAATGCTTTTTATTCGCCAGGGTATGAACAAGCGTGAAGCCAAATTGATGGTGGATGCATTCTTTGATGAAATCCGAGTGGCATTGGAAAGCGGTCGCACCGTGAAGCTTTCCGGTTTCGGTAACTTCCAATTGCGTGATAAGTCACAACGTCCGGGTCGCAACCCCAAGACGGGTGAAGAAATTGCTATTACGGCTCGTCGCGTGGTGACGTTCCACGCTAGCCAAAAGTTAAAGGAAGCGGTCGCCAAGACCCATCCTTCTTTGAAAGACGAAGCTGAAATTTAAACGTCAGGAGGCAAAAGATGGCTTCTGAAGAACCTGTTCGCATGCTCGAAAGCGAGCCGACTTCATTTGAGCTCACCGAACTCGAAGCGCCTGAAGAGGAGCTTCTGGGGAGTTTTTTGCCCATTGGAGACGTTGCGAAGTTAATCGGCGTGAACCCGTCGGTCTTGCGTTTCTGGGAACAAGAATTCCCTCAATTGCGTCCGACCAAGCGTGGTAATCGCCGTTACTACAGCTCTGAAGACGTGTCATTGATTCGCACAATTCAACATTTGTTGTACGAAGAACACTACACGATTTTGGGCGCTCGCAACAAGATTCATGAACTGCAAGTTCAAGACAAAGCAAGAGAGATTTTGGACGAAAAAGTTTCAGCTCCCTTGCCCGTGATCGAAGAGAAAGAGACGGTTGTTCAAATGGACATGTCTCCCATTTTGGATGAGTTGCGTGCGATTCGTGCGCTTTTGACGGCTTCTGGCGATGTTCCTTCTCAAAAGACGGACATGCAAGCCTTTAATGAGGAAGCTGTCTCAAATTTTTCCCTCGTCTCTGAAGATCTTGCGACTTTGATCG
>CABSHY010000089.1 GCA_902477615.1 uncultured Sutterella sp. | reverse complement strand
TGACTCCATTTTAGAAAGATTTCGAAACTGCAAAGATGTCATCTTGCGTGGCGCTCCACACATAGCTTTTGTTGTTGGTCCCAGCAATCACGTTTGGGGGCCTGTGGATACGGGTATTGCTTTGACGTACTTTAATTTGGCCTGCGAAGCACATGACATCGGGTGCTGTTTTGCCGGTTACGCAACCAAGGCAGCTGAATCCCAAATCGTTCGTCAGTTTTTAAATGTCAAAGATGAAGAAACGGTTTGGTGCGCTATTTGCTTTGGAAAGAAAACATTGCACGCGGTAAGGGTTCCCAATCGTGGTCCCGTTCCTGTCAGCTACATTTAGTCAATTTTGAGTTTAATCAAGTCTTTACACACTCAAAATGGCTATTTACAAAAAGAAATGCTCACCCAATTTTTTAACGTTGAGTGAGCATTTTTGCTGAACTTAAAACAAGCTATTTGTGCGCAATATAGTGATGAATTTCACCATTGTCTTGCGTCTCTTGGGCGAGCATTTTGTGCCCGGTTTGCGAAGCAAATTGCGCAATATCGGCAACGCTTGCCGGGTCCGTTGCTAACACGCAAAGCACTTCATCGGTTTGCATATCCGCAAGGGCCTTTTTTGTTTTAAGAACCGGCATGGGGCACTTGGTGCCCCGAGTGTCGATTTGCTTATCAAAGCGCATCTTACTTACCTTGAAGGAAAGCTTCGACGCCGGCCAACGCTTCGCCTAAATGCGTAGCGTCAGAAGCACCAGCCATCGCAAGATCAGGCTTACCGCCACCCTTGCCGCCCAAGACTTGAGCAACATGAGAAACGATTTCACCGGCCTTCATGCGAGCAATCAAAGACTTGGAAACAGCAGCCACGACTTGAACCTTGCCGTCGTTTTCACAAGCAAGCACAACCACAGCGGTACCCAACTTGTCGCGCAACGTTTCAGCCATACCACGCAAGCTCTTTGCATCGGTGTCGGCACGGCTCACAACCAACTTGTAGCCATCCATTTCCTTAGCAGAGTTCACCAATTCGGCAGCGGCAGCCGTTGCCAACTTGGTCTTTAATTGCGTGATTTGCTTTTCAAGGGACTTCACCGTTTCGAAAACCGTTTCAGCCTTATTGACCACCAAGTCAACCGGAGTCTTCAAGACGCGAGCGGCATCCTTAATCGTGGCTTCTTGCTTTCGCGTCAAAGCAACAACGTTCATACCGGTCGTCATTTCGATACGACGGATACCGGCAGCGATACCGCCTTCGCTCAAGACCTTGAAGCTACCGATGTCACCCGTGCGAGTCACGTGCGTACCACCGCAGAATTCGATGGAAGAACCGATCGTCAAAACACGAACCGTTTCGCCATACTTTTCACCAAAGAGCATTAAAGCACCGGACTTCTTAGCCTCTTCGATCGGCATCACTTCGCACTTGACGGGCGTGTTAGCCAAAATTTCACGATTGACGATATCTTCCACTTCTTGGATTTGTTCAACCGTCATGGCTTCATTGTGCGTGAAGTCAAAGTGGCAAACATCGGGGCCCACCCAAGAGCCACGTTGTAAAACGTGTTCGCCCAAAACCTTGCGCAAAGCCGATTGCATCAAGTGAGCAGCAGAGTGGTTCAAACGCGTCATGGCACGACGTTCGCTGTCGATCTTGACAGAGAACTTATCGCCCACGTGCACGGAACCTTCTTCAATATGCACTTGATGACCGAAAACCTTGGCCTTAATCTTTTGCGTATCGATCACGCGAGCCACCGTGGTGTCATTCTTCATAACCCGTAAAGGTCGTATCGGCACCGCTATATTCCAAACCGGCGGCCTTAATCTTTTGCGTATCGATCACGCGAGCCACCGTGGTGTCATTCTTCATCACACCGGTGTCACCCACTTGACCACCGCTTTCAGCGTAAAACGGCGTCGTATCCAAAACGATCACGCCTTCAGCACCAGCGGGCAACTCTTCAACAGGTTCGCCGTCCAAGTAAAGTGCCAAAACAGACACACCGTCTTCAGTTTCGTGTTCGTAACCCGTAAAGGTCGTATCGGCACCGCTATATTCCAAACCGGCGGCCATCTTAAATTTAGCGCTGGCACGAGCCATGTCGCGTTGCTCTTGCATAGCAGCGTCAAAGCCTTGCATGTCCACCGTCAAATTGCGTTCACGGCAAACGTCAGCGGTCAAGTCAACCGGGAAACCGTACGTATCGTGAAGCTTAAAGGCAAGCTTGCCATCCAAGACGCCATCCTTCGTTTCAGCGATGGCCTTTTCCAACATTTCCATGCCTTGAGCCAACGTTTGGCGGAAGCGTTGTTCTTCCTTAGCCAAAATTTGCTCAATCTTCGGATTCTTCACTTCAGGATAAGCGTCACCCATTTCAGCGGCAACGGCATTGACCAACTTCGCAAAGAATTGATCGCGTGCGCCCAACTTGTAGCCGTGGCGGATTGCGCGACGGCAGATGCGGCGCAACACATAGGCACGACCTTCGTTACCCGGCACAATGCCGTCGGCCACGGAGAATGCACAAGCACGAATGTGGTCAGCAATCACGCGCAAAGACGGAGACATCGGATCCACATTAGTAGCACCGGCGGCTTCAACACCAGCCTTAACAGCAGCCAATAAATTCTTAAAGAGGTCGATTTCGTAGTTACTGTGAACGTGTTGCAACACGGCAGAGATACGTTCCAAACCCATACCCGTATCAACAGAGGGTTTCGGCAACTTGTGCATCACGCCTTGTTCATCACGATTAAATTGCATGAACACGAGGTTCCAGATTTCGATGTAACGGTCACCGTCTTCTTCAGGGCTTCCCGGAGGGCCACCTTGAACTTCTTCACCGTGGTCATAGAAAATTTCAGAGCAAGGACCGCAAGGACCCGTGTCACCCATCATCCAGAAGTTGTCGGACATGTAGCGAGCGCCCTTGTTGTCGCCGATGCGAACGATACGTTCAGCCGGGACACCCACTTCCTTATTCCAGATATCGTAGGCTTCATCGTCTTCTGCGTAAACGGTCACCCAAAGCTTTTCAGCAGGCAAATTAAAGTGCTTCGTCAACAATTCCCAAGCATTCTTAATAGCGTCACGCTTGAAGTAGTCTCCGAAGCTGAAGTTACCCAACATTTCAAAGAACGTGTGGTGACGGGCCGTGTAACCGACGTTATCCAAGTCGTTGTGCTTACCACCGGCGCGGATGCACTTTTGAGAGGTCGTTGCGCGCGTATAGGGGCGCTTATCAAAACCCAAAAACACATCTTTAAATTGGTTCATACCAGCATTGGTGAAAAGCAACGTGGGATCGTTGCCGGGCACCACCGGACTGGAATGCACAATCGTATGACCTTTACTTTCGAAGAACTTCAAAAAGGTCTCGCGGATTTGCGAAGTTTCCATAAAAATTCTCTTTAGTTAATTAACGGAAATCGCCCCAAAAGACATTCATAATTACTCATAGGCGAATTTATAGATTTTAGTATGTTTGACACTTTCTTGCGAAATTATTGGGAAGTCTTTTTCTCAGAAAAACGTTAATACAAGTTCGAACATTTGATTTGAACGAAAGTTCTGTTATTATTTCGCTCATTACTTTTGATTAAAATCAAAAGATAAAAATGTATTTGTCACTATTTTGCATTTCTTTAGCTCAAAAACTTTAATAAAAACATTTGGCTACTTGCAAAATTCTTTTGACAATTTAGTGATTTATCAGCTTGTACTTATAAGATGTCAACCATTTCTTCTCCTATTGTTGCAGCTACATCCTTAAGAGTGAGTTGTACTCATTGCAACTTGCGTGAGCACTGTGTGCCTTTGGGCCTCTCACTCAAAGAAATTGACCGATTGGAAGATTTGGTTTCCAACCGCAAGCGCATTCGTCGCGGTGAGCCACTTTTTAGTGCCGGCGACCGTTTCGAATTTATTTACGCTATCCGCTTGGGCTTTCTTAAAAGCTCTGTCATGAGTAGCGACGGTCGTGAACAAGTTACGAACTTTCACATGGCTGGCGAATTGATCGGTTTGGACGGCATTGCCAATGAAGTGCATTCGTGCGACGTTGTCGCTTTAGAGGACACCGAAGTCTGTGTGATTCCTTACGAACGCATCTTGGCCGCTTGTGATGAAATCCCTGAGTACAGCGAACACTTTCAAAAAACTCTCTCTCGTGAGATCGTGCGTCAACACGGTCTTATGCTCTTATTAGGTTCCATGCACGCTGAGGAACGCCTTGCAGCTTTCCTTTTAAATCTCGCACAGCGTTTTGAATCCCGAGGTTATTCGCGCACGGAGTTTGTGCTTCGTATGACGCGTGCCGAAATCGGTTCGTATTTAGGTCTCAAGCTTGAAACGGTCAGTCGCGTACTGTCTCGCTTCTCGCACGATAATTTGATTGTTGTGAATCAAAAGCACGTTCAAATTGTCGATGCCGATGGCCTTCGTACGATTGTTTCGGGACAGACTGCCACCGAATAATCCTCAATATCGAGAGCACTTCAAGTGAATAAAATCCGAGCCTTCATTGTGGCCGCCGGTGTCTTTTTGAGCACGCAGGCCATTGCGTCCAACTACGTGGACCTTTTGGGCAACATTACCATCGAAGATGAATTGGCTCAGGCCGTTGAATTGCGTGAAGCGGCAAACTCCCGCATTGCCCCGGAAGACTCTGTTTGGGCAAGCATCCGCAAGGGTTTCGGATTAAATGACTTGCCCGATTCGGTGGTCGACCCGGAACTGGATTTCTACACGCACAGTCTGCCTTATACGCAAAAAATGGCCTTTCGCTCACGCATGTATCTCTACTACATTGTGAGTGAAACTCAACGTCGTGGCATGCCCACCGAGATCGCCCTTTTGCCCTTTGTTGAAAGTGCCTTTCAGCCCGAAGCCTTGTCGCGCTCTCAAGCCGCTGGCCTTTGGCAATTTTTACCCTCGACGGGCGACATCTTCGATTTGCGTCAATCAAGCTGGCGCGACGATCGTTTAGATGTCATTGAAAGCACGCGCGCGGCACTCGATTACCTGCAATCCCTTTACGGCCAATTCGGTGACTGGCATTTGGCACTGGCCGCTTACAACTGGGGCGAAGGCAGCATCCGTCGTGCAATTCAAAACAATGCCGCCAAAGGTCTTAATACCGATTTCATGAGTCTAAATTTGCCGACGGAGACGGCGCGTTATGTGCCAAAACTCTTGGCCATTAAAAAACTCATTGCCGAACCGCAAAAATACGGTTTGACCTTACCCAACATTGCCAACGAACCGTATTTTGTTCGTGTGAACAAAAACCGCGATTTGGATTTGGAAACGGCCGCTCAGTTAGCCGAAACGGACTTGGAAGAATTCCGACTCTTAAACCCGAGCTTTAACCGCCCGGTGGTTTTGGGAGCACATCAGC
Source organism: uncultured Sutterella sp. (assembly GCA_902477615.1). Taxonomy (GTDB): domain Bacteria; phylum Pseudomonadota; class Gammaproteobacteria; order Burkholderiales; family Burkholderiaceae_F; genus Aphodousia. The sequence continues at coordinate 741 of CABSHY010000089.1, read as the reverse complement.
GCTCGTTACTCATCCCGGCGGATAAAGCCGATGTCTTTGTGAGTAACCTCTTGGATTGGCAAACGTCAGGTAAGCCGCTTTCTAATTGGTCGACCTACAAGATGAAGTCTAAGGACACGTTAAAGAGCGTTGCCAAGCGCTTTCACATGACCGAAGACGAGTTGCGCGCTGCCAATAAGATTCCGAAAAACCGTCGCGTGATGGCTGGAAGCTCTTTGCTTGTAAAAAATCATGGCGTTCAAGAGGACATCTCTGCCGATCAAGCCAAAGAACAAATGAAGTTGGATCCGTTGCCCTCCAAGCGTCGCATCACCTACCGCGTACGAAAAGGCGACTCCATCTCCAAAATTGCACAACGCTTCCGAATTTCGGCTAACGATATTCGTCGCACCAATAAGCTCAAATCGAACCGCATTAAGGTGGGCCAACGATTAACGCTGGTGGTGCCCGATGTTCAACGTCGCCGCTTGCAAAATAGTGTTTATCGCGTCAAAAAGGGCGACTCACTCTTTACGATCGCTCAACGCATGCGCACCAGCGTGAGCACCATTAAAGACGCCAATGACCTCAACGGTCATGAGCTTATCCCCGGACAACGCTTGGTCATCCCGCATTAATTTGAATTAATCGGTTACACGCGGGCATTGTTGCCCGCGTTTTTATTGATTAAAATGAATTAGTTGTAACTTAACCATATTTATGAGGCCTCAAATGGGTTTTCTTCAAGGTAAAAAGATTTTA
>CABSHY010000088.1 GCA_902477615.1 uncultured Sutterella sp. | reverse complement strand
TGATCCCCAATTGCTTATTGATATCAACGTCTTCACCTGAGAGTGCAATACCGGACAAATCCAAATCCACTTCATGGGGTTGCCCGTTGCGCTTTAACTGCATGGTGACATTGGATTGACCGGCCTTGGCTAAAAGTTGCCACGTGTAGTCTTGAAGCCCTTCAACGTCACTGCCATCAATACCGACAATTTCATCCAATGCTCGAATATTCACCGTAGCGGCTTGTGTGCCTGCCGTTGGCGTTGCCATCACGGGTTTAATTTCAGCTTGTCCCATGACCGCAATAAAGGCAAAAAAGAACATCGCTAACAAGAAGTTGGCCAATGGCCCGGCGCTAACAATCGCAATGCGCTTATAAACGGATTGACGGTTAAATGCACGAGGAAGATCTTCGGGAGCGACATTGCCCTCGCGCTCATCGACCATTTGAACGAAACCGCCTAAAGGAATCGCAGCAATCTGCCACTCGGTTTGATCGCGGCCCATTTTCTTTGACCAAAGTTTGGGGCCAAAACCAAAGCTAAAGCGTGTCACCTTTACGCCACACAAGCATGCCACGAGATAGTGACCCAACTCATGAAATGTAATGAGAATGCCGATGGCTACCAAAAAGGCGATTAAAGACGTCATCGAGCGAGTTCCTCAAGCGTCAAAATACGCGCTTCACGGTCAAGTTCAAGCACTTCTTCAAGTGAGGTCGGCAAAGGACGAACCATGCGATCGAGCATCGTACGGCAGGTCTTTGCGATATCCAAGAAACCGAGTTGGCGATTTAAGAACGCTTCAACGGCGATTTCATTAGCCGCGTTTAAAACAATGGAGGCTGCATCTTTTGAACGCAAGGTTTCATAGGCGTAGCCCAATTGCGGGAAACGCTCCAAGTCTGGAGCCTCAAAAGAAACGTTGGCAAATTTCGTGAAGTCTACACGTTCGGCATGACCATCCAAACGGTTAGGCCACCCTAAAGAATAGGCAATGGGGGTACGCATATCGGGCGAACCCAACTGAGCAATGATGCTGCCATCGGCATACTGAACCATCGAATGAATCAAGCTTTGCGGGTGAACCACGACATCAATTTGATCGGGCCCAAAACCAAAAAGCCATGAGGCTTCGATAACCTCTAAGCCTTTATTCATGAGCGTGGCGCTATCGACACTAATCTTGCGACCCATGGACCAATTCGGATGGGCGCAAGCCTCTTCCGGTGTCACGTTCGTTAAATCCATGCGACGGCGGAAGGGGCCGCCGGATGCAGTCAAAATTAAGCGTGCTTCAGAACGGTCTTTTGCGTTAGCACCACTTAAGCATTGGAAGATGGCGTTGTGTTCACTATCAACCGGCAAAAGCTCAGCACCGCTTTCTTTAATGTTTTGCATCAAAAGTGCGCCGCCACAAACCACACTTTCTTTGTTGGCTAATAATAAGCGCTTACCGGCGTTAGCGGCCGCAAAAGTTGGCGTTAAGCCTGCGGCGCCAACAATGGCCAAGACTGCGATATCGACTTCAGGCAAAGCGGCAAGTTCTGCCATCTTCGCTTCCCCTGCCCAAACTTCAATGTCGGTGAGATGGCGATCCGATAAAGCTTGACGCAATACACCTTCTTTTGCGGCATCGGTAATCAAGACAATCTTCGGGTGATGCTTAACGCACAAATCCGCCAACAATTCCACACGAGAATGGGCGGTTAAAGCAAACACTTCGTATTGAGACGGATAACGACTAACAACATCAAGGGTCGATGTTCCAATCGACCCTGTTGCGCCGAATAAGGCAATTTTTTTCATTTTTGTATTAGAAAGCCGTTGAAGAGACAATCAAAATGGTCGTCAAGAAACCGGCAGGCAATGTCGGCATCAATGCGTCCATGCGGTCATAAAAACCACCATGACCGGGTAAAAGGTTACTGGAGTCTTTGATACCGGCTTTGCGCTTCAAGGCGCTTTCATAAAGGGCTCCCATAATGGAAAGAACCACCAAGAAGAAAGCCACCACTGCCCATACACCGGCACCACAGGCGTTAATGACGACCGACGGGATCGTGTCCACACCCGACATAAAGTAAGCGGCAGCGTAGCCCAAAAGAATGACACTCAACATTCCGCCTGCTGCACCTTCCCAACTCTTTTTGGGACTAATGGCAGGCGACATACGGTGCTTACCGAAAGCCATGCCGGTGAAGTAGGCCATGATATCGGCCACCCAAACAATCACCAACAAAGACAAAATCATCGAAATGCCGAAAGTTGCGTACATACCGACAAAACTCAACCAAGCAGCAGGGACAAAGAAAATGCCGGACAATGCCACCATGACGGGAGCTACCTTCATACCCGTATGACGAGCAAAGAAGACGCGAATCGAAATCCCGATCCACAAAAGCGTGATAAAGAGGACGTAGTAGATAAAGGCAGAAGACAAAGTGCCCAATAAGGCTGCAGAACCTTCCATACCGCTTGCAATTTCTTGATAGGCAAAGTAGGTCAAAGATGACATACCAATACCTAAGACTGCGGCAACCAATGCGCTTGCTTTGGTATTAATTCCGGCTAACTTCAGCCATTCCCAAAGGGCAACAGTAAAACCAATGGCCATCACACCAGACAAAACCACCGGGCCTGCCATATAAGCACCGATCAAGACAACCAATAAAACAATGGCAGTAATGACGCGTTGTTTTAACATACCCACACCCTTAAATTAATTACCGGAACGCACTTGTTCCCCGGTCATACCGAAACGACGCTCACGTTGCGCATACCAATCAAGCGCTAACTGGAGATCTTCTTTTCGATAGTCCGGCCAAAAAACTTGACTCACGAACAGTTCAGCGTAAGCCGCTTGCCACAAAATAAAGTTACTGATTCTTTGCTCCCCGCCCGTGCGGATCATTAAATCCACTTCCGGTGCCCAATCGATAGCCATGTTTTGACTGATTATGTCCTCGGTAATTTTCTCAGGCGTTTGTGCAAGTTCGGGGTGAGTTTTAAGAATCTTTTGCACCGCAGAAACGATTTCCCAACGACCGCCATAATTGGCACAGATCGTCAAAACCATCTTGTCGCAATGCGAGGTCATCGCTTCGCTTTCTGCAATGCTTTTTTGAATTTCTTCTGAAAAGCCGCTTAAGTCCCCAGCAACACGAAGACGCACACCGTGCTCTTTCATCTCGCGGGCTTCACGCTTTAACGCAGTCGCAAAAAGACGCATCAAAGCTTCAACTTCTTCGGCAGGACGACGCCAGTTTTCACTACTGAAAGCAAAAAGCGTCAAGTATTGAATATCGGCAGCAACAGCTGCCTCAATAACACGGCGAACGGTCTCTACACCTCGACGATGACCTTCTGCACGCGGCAGAAAGCGACGTCGGGCCCAGCGACCGTTTCCATCCATGATAATGGCAACGTGACGAGGAACCGCCGCGTTGCCAGTAGCTTTTTCAACGAAAGCCATAGACAACCTTAGACGGTCATCACTTCTTTTTCTTTGTCTGCGACAGCCTTGTCGATTTCAACAACAAAGTTGTCCGTCAACTTTTGAATTTCCTTTTCGGCACGGCTTTCATCGTCCTCGGAAATTTCCTTAGCCTTCGTCAACTTCTTGATGTTTTCGTTGGCGTCACGACGAAGGTTACGAACAGCAACCTTGGCGTCTTCACCCAAGTGACGAACAACCTTCGTTAATTCACGACGACGTTCTTCGGTCAACGGGGGCAATGGCACACGAATGAGCATACCGCTCGTAGCAGGATTCAAACCTAAATCGGAAGAGCGAATGGCCTTTTCAACGATGGCCACCATATTCTTTTCCCACGGTTGAACCGTCAACGTACGAGCATCAGCCACGCCGATTTGAGCGACTTGATTGATCGGCGTCATCGTACCATAGTAGTCGACCATCACGTGGTCCAACAAACCCGTGGAAGCACGACCCGTGCGGATCTTGATGAAGTCTTCACGCAAGGTTTCGACCGTGCGTTTCATCTTATATTCAGCTTGACTGTGAATTTCACTGATTGACATAAATACTCCAATGTCTTTGGATTCAAAATTAGGGGTTATAGACCAACGTGCCTTCGTCATCGCTCAAGCAAGCACGAGCGATGGAGCCCTTCTTGGCAATGTTAAAGACTTTGATCGGAAGGTTTTGTTCACGGCACAAAGCAAAAGCCGTTGCATCCATCACCTTGAGGTCGCGCTTTAAGGCTTCATCAAACGTGATGCGCGGAATAAACGTTGCCGTCGGATCCTTCTTCGGGTCAGCCGTGTAGATACCGTCAACCTTCGTGGCCTTCAACACAACATCTGCACCGATTTCAGCACCACGCAAGGCAGCCGTCGTATCGGTCGTAAAATACGGATTACCGGTACCGGCAGCGAAAATGACCACACGACCCTTTTCCATATGGCGAAGAGCCTTACCGCGAATGTAACTTTCAGCAATACGTTCAATATTCAATGCGCTTTGAACGCGAGCTTCGACACCGTTGCGACGCAAGCAGTCTTGAAGAGCCAAGGCATTCATCAACGTAGCGAGCATCCCCATGTGGTCACCTTGCGTACGTTCCATACCCGTTGAACCCAAGGCCACACCGCGGAAAATGTTACCGCCACCGACCACGACACCGATTTCAACGCCTAAGTCATAAGCTTCTTTGACATCTTCAACCGTCGATTGAAGCGTTTCACGGTTAATCCCGAAAGCATCAGGGCCCATCAAAGATTCACCCGAGAGCTTAAGCAAAACGCGCTTATATTTAAGCGGAGATTTTTCGGCCATTTCAAAGACTCCTCTATTTAAATCTCTTATTCAATGCGCACAGCAAAAGCAGACTTTTAAGAGCCTTATGGCCAAAGTCCACTCTTACCCATGTTATCAGGCCTTATTTTAATCAAAAGCGTTGGCCGATGTCGTCTTTTTTCGCGGATTTAACGGCTTTTTTAAGTTAGAAACAAAAAAGTCCCGAATTTTAACATCCGAGACTTTTTCGTTTCGAGCACTCAAGGCGAGCGCTCGAGGGTCAGAAGCAATTAAGCGTTCTTAGCAGCAGCCATTTGTTCGGCCACTTCGGCAGCGAAGTCCGTGGTCTTCTTCTCGATGCCTTCGCCCACAACGTAGAGGACGAAAGAGGCAACAGAGGCGCCGTTTTGCTTCAAGAGTTCAGCAACGCTCATCTTGTCGTTCTTAACGAACGGTTGGGACAAGAGCGTAACTTCCTTCAAGTACTTTTGAACTGTACCTTCGGCGATGCGTTCAAGCATAGCTTCGGGCTTGCCGGCTTCGCGAGCCTTTTCGATAGCAACGCGACGTTCCGTATCCAAGAGTTGTTGATCAACGCCAGAAGCGTCGAGAGCCTTCGGCTTCGTGGCAGCGATGTGCATAGCAACATCGTGACCAACTTCATCATCGCCACCAACGATGTCCACCAAGGAACCAATCTTGGCACCGCCGTGGATGTAGGTGTGCAACTTACCTTGAGCTTCGATGCGTTGGAAGCGGCGGAACGTCATGTTTTCACCGATCTTACCAACCAAAGCCGTACGGACGGCTTCCAAAGCTTGACCTTCAACTTCCAAAGCGCCCAAAGCAGCGATGTCAGCGGGGTTGTGTTCAGCAACCAAGCGAACAGCTGCAGCAGCCATGGCTTGGAATTCCGAGTTCTTAGCAACGAAGTCCGTTTCAGAGTTCACTTCGAGGATAGCGCCCGTCTTGCCGTCTTCAGAGATGAAGACGCTCACAACGCCTTCAGCGGCGACGCGAGCAGCGGCCTTGCTGGCCTTGCTGCCAAGCTTGACACGCAAGATTTCTTCAGCGCGAGCCATGTCGCCGTCAGCTTCCGTGAGGGCCTTTTTGCATTCCATCATCGGAGCGTCGGTCTTGACGCGCAATTCTTTAACCATAGCGGCGGTAATAACAGCCATGAGTTTCTCCAAAAGAGTCAGAGGTTAAGAGCGTTCAAACAGAAGCGAGAACTTTGTCCTCGCTTCTAAATGAAGTGAAATTAAGCTTCAGCAGTTTCTTCAACGAATTCTTCTTCGCCGGCAGCTTGCTTCAAGCCTTCTTCGCTGGCTTCGCGGCCTTCGAGGATGGCGTCAGCCATAGCCGTAGCGTAAAGAGCAACAGCCTTACCAGAGTCATCGTTCCCCGGGATGATGTAATCAACGCCGAGCGGGCTG
>CABSHY010000087.1 GCA_902477615.1 uncultured Sutterella sp. | reverse complement strand
GCCAGCCAAAAGGTGCACGCCTTCCATGATCTGATTGTCATTGGCTAACGCAATGCTTTGAGCATCGGCCAAGGCTTGTTGGAATTTCGTCGTTAATTTATCTTGTCTCATTTTCACATTTCCTCAAGTGCGCTCAAAGTGAACTTCAAAACGCACTTATCTCGTTGTACTACTTCCTATATGGGGACAACGTTTCTGATTTCAAGGGGTAAGGAAATGCTCGAGAAATTAATACATTTCTATATTTTTCAAATAGTTATATTGTGTTGATACAGTTGGTTTCAGATAACACAAAACGTTAAAAATGACCGCGAATGGTCAAAACACCCATCACCAAAGCAATAAATGAACCCACAATGTGAATCATGAAATGCTCAATGGCTGATAACCATTGGTTATTTAAGATGAAGTGAAGATTTTCACCCAAAACGGCCGTTAAAGTTGAAAAGGCACCTAAGAAACCCGTAATAATGAATAAGCGAACAGCGGGGCTGATTTCAGGGCGCGTGGAGAGCCAAGCCAAAGCCATCCCCATTAAGTAAGCAGCGGTGAGGTTAGATAACGCCGTCCCCAAAGGTGAGGTTAAAAACCAAACCTTATCGTTAAAGTAATAGGTCAACCCCCAACGCGTCATGGCACCCAACGTTGCACCGCAACTGACAGACAACCCCACAAGCCACAAGGGACCGTCACGAGTAATCATTACACTTATCCTCACAAAAAGTTGACCCGATTATACGCCTTGACTTCGTTTGCTTCCTTCTATAGGTCCAATACAAAAAATTTCATACGCTTTTAACAAAAATCGGCCACAATTAGTCTGTTCATTTATCAGTGAGGTTCGATATGTCATTAGTGAATTCCCAAGCCCCTGCTTTTACCGCCCAAGCTACGACGGGCACGTTATCGTTGTCCGACTTTGCTGGCAAACGTGTTGTTCTTTACTTTTATCCCAAAGACAACACAAGCGGTTGCACGATGGAAGGCATTGACTTTAATGCCCGCTACGATGCCTTTAAAGCGCTTAATTGTGAAGTGATCGGTATCTCTCGCGACTCTATCAAGAGCCATCAAAATTTCTGCACCAAGCAAGGCTTTAAGTTCCCGCTTATCAGCGACCCCGACGAAGCACTTTGCAAGGCCTATGACGTCATGAAATTAAAGAAAATGTACGGTCGTGAATACATGGGCGTTGAGCGCAGTACGTTTTTAATTGACGAAAGCGGAAAAGTTCGCGCCGAGTGGCGTAAAGTTAAGGTTGCGGGCCACGCTCAAGCCGTGCTTGAAGCCGTTGAAACTTTGGCCTAAATAATTTACTGAGGAGTTTTTTATGCCTTTACCCCCATTGCCCACCGAGATGGGCACCGTCATTGAAGATGTTGACGCACTGGCCAAAGCCAAACCGGTCAAAGACACAAAAAAGAAAACCGTTGTCGCTAAAAAAGCCCCCGTCCAAGCAGCTTCTGAAAAAGTTGAGGTAAAGGCACAAAAGCCCCAAAAAGCAATCGCCACGAAAAAGCCTGCTGCTTCCAAAAAAGCCGTTAAGACAAATCCTCTTCCCGCGCCGCTTCTGGCTGACAAGCCCAAGGTGAAACCAGCCAGCATGCGTGAACGCTATAAGGGTAAGAAACTCTTCGTTTTGGATACGAACGTCTTAATGCACGACCCCTTATCGCTTTTCCAATTCGAAGAGCACGATGTCTTCTTGCCGATGATTACGCTTGAAGAATTGGACGGTCACAAAAAGGGCTTAAGTGACGTTGCCCGTAACGCTCGCCAAGTCTCTCGTTACCTTGATCAATTGCTTGCTCACACCAACGACAAGATCGTCGACGGTATTGAACTCAATGCCTTGGGCCATATTGAGGCAAGCGGCAAACTCTTTTTCCAAACGCAACCCTTAAACGGTCAATTGCCCGATGCCCTTCCGCAAGGCAAGGCCGACAATCAAATATTGGGCGTCGTGAAGGTTGACCAAATCAAAGACCGACACGTCATCTTGGTATCCAAAGACATCAATATGCGTATCAAGGCCGTGGCTATGGGGTTGGACGCCGAAGATTACTTCAGTGACCGCACGCTCGACGATACGGAAATGCTTTATTCCGGCCGTATGGAGTTACCCGAAGACTTTTGGGAAACCCACGGCAAGAAGATGCAAAGCTGGAAAGAAGACGGCCAAACTTGGTACAAGATTTCCGGCCCCTTGGTTCGAGAAATGTTTGTCAACCTCTTTGTTTACTTGCCCGATGACAGCTTCTTGGCTCAAGTTAAAAAGATTGAAGGTTCTACCGCAACGCTTGTCGTTGCTCGTGACTACAAGCAACAAAAGTACGCCGTTTGGGGCATTACGGCTCGTAACCGTGAGCAATCCATTGCGCTGAATTTGCTCATGAACCCCGAGATCGATTTCGTGACGCTTTTAGGCCAAGCCGGTACCGGTAAGACCTTGATCACGTTGGCAGCCGCACTGGCTCAAACGCTTGATATGCGACGCTTTTCTGAAATCATCTTTACCCGTGCAACGGTCAGTGTCGGTGAAGAAATCGGTTTCTTGCCAGGCACCGAAGAAGAAAAAATGTTGCCTTGGATGGGAGCCTTGGAAGATAACCTTGAAGTGCTCAACAAGCTTGAAAGCGGTAACGAATGGAGCAGAAACGCTGCCAACGATTTAATCCGCAGCCGCATTAAAGTAAAAAGCATGAGTTTCATGCGCGGTCGCACGTTCTTAAATAAACTAGTCATTATCGATGAAGCGCAAAACTTGTCGCCGAAGCAAATGAAGACGTTGATCACTCGTGCGGGCCCTGGGAGCAAAATTGTCTGCTTGGGTAACATCGCCCAAATCGATACGCCTTACCTCACTGAAGGCTCTTCGGGTTTGACGTACGTGGTGGATCGCTTTAAGGGGTGGGAACACTCCGGTCACATCACGCTTCAACGTGGGGAACGTAGCCGATTGGCAGATTTTGCGAGCGAATCGCTCTAACGAAAATCTGAAACTCAAACTTCAAAAGCCTCAATTCGCAAACAATTGAGGCTTTTGTGTATTTGAAGGCTAGTCTTAAAAAATCTTTTGTTTTGAGCAATTTTCTCCGAGTTGAGCGACTTCCACAAACATCAAAAATTGAAGTTTGCCATATTACGATGTTGTACAGACATGGAGATTTATATGCTAGAAAATCAATACAGAACAACATTGTCATCAAAGACTTTGCAGATCATTTCTCAATTACCTCTTGAGGGATCAGAAAAGGTTTATCAACTTTCCAAAACTTTTGATGTAGTAAGTTTGCTATTAGATACTGCCGCTACAGAACACGAAATATGGATGGCCATTGCCCTCGTCAATAACCTAGAGAGAATTGATGCCCTAGCGTCGTGTGAACTGGAAACACTCAAAGTTACTCGAGAGTTATTACTCAATCCATCTTTATTTGAAAAGGTAAAAAACGAGACCGCTTTGTATTTAGTTGCGACAATCATCACGGTCGATGCAAAGAAATTAGCTGGATCATTTGATGGTAACTCTGTCATTTCTTCTGGTAGCTTTGTCGATAGTTTTGAACGTCTTTGTCTTTATAAATCTTTAGTTAAAAAGACTCGACTCTATTCACGGTTTCATAAATACTTGAAAATCTGTCTTAGTTTATCGCCCATTGAGCCTTGCGAATTTTTAGAAGAACGTAAGGTTTTTGTGATGAGTGGCGCTCAAAGTAATACTGAGCACATGAAGCGAATTGTTTATATGGCAGAGGTAGCTGGAATTCCCGTGGCAGAGCTCTTGGAACGCTTCATACTTTTGATTCAGGCGCATTTCCCCACTGTCGCGATACGCCGCTCTAATCGTTCTTATTCTGAACTTGAATGGAAAGTAAAACGACTGACAATTTTCGATAAATCCTCCATCTTCCGTCGGATTGGTTTCAGAAATCATTTAACCAGTATTCATCTCACAGATGCTCTTTTCGAACAGTTCTATACGCTGTTGCCCGAACACGAAAAAGAAGCTAATAACAAGTAGGAGAGGTCCACAATGAATGATTTATTTGGATATACAAGCTTTTCTGCTTTCACCCCTAGTACAAATCGGTTACTTAAAAATATCCTTCGTCTTAAAAATTTTTCATCAGAAGAATTGTTTGCTACGTTGGATTTGATCGAACTGATGAGCGAACATCGTCGCAGTGAGCATGAGATTTGGCAAGCGATTGCATTGCTAAACGGCATCACGGAGGTGAAGTCACGTCTTCATCCTCTGAATCGTCTGAATGAGATGTATACAGTTCAAGCTTCGGATTTTGAAGTGGTTAGAAATTCACTTGAGTCACCGGAAAATGCGCCTAATTCTCTGAGTGAAAGTGCGCTTTTTATGATTGGTGCCATTGTCATCACCCGAATGAAACACATCTGTCTTTTTGAAAGGCTTAATGGTGATGATTTTGATACATGCAAAAAAATCAATCAGATGTACTGGAAATACAAAGAGATAATGCAGAAATCGACTTTGCACGAACAGTTTGATTCGGTCTTCTACAAACTGAATGACCTTGACAGTTCATCACTGATTATGGACAGCTTATAAATTGGCAAGACTCTGTTTTAATTTTCTGTAAACGGAAGGCTCTGTTTCAATTTTCCGTTGACAGACCTCACGGCTGTAAGCCGAAGTCCTGTCCCGTAAAGATTTTCGTTGATTCATCGTGGTGTAAGCACGTTTCCCCTACGGATGCCTGTTGATGTCTTAAAGGTCAACCTCGGATTTTCCGAGGATACGACAGAGTAAGCTGGAAATCCAACGAAATTCTGAAAAAAACTAGCCTACCGCTATTAAAACCACAAAGAAAAATCCCGAATAACAGACTTCGTTTTGTTGGCTCTTTTATTTGGGAATTTTGACTACTAATTAGCGAATATCAGAATCTCTACTGATAAAACTCTTGTGTATCATACGATACATTAGAAATTCTTAAACAACTTTAATTGAATAGTTATGTCGAAATCTGATGAAAATGTTGAAGCGGAAATCGCTCTTTTAGCCAACAGTTGGTTAAAGTCTTACGGACTTAATGTCAAAGTTGAACAAGCCAAACTTCAAAATAGTGAGATAGATAATGCTTTAGATAATTTTGTTTCTAAAAGCGGTGGCGATGGTGGCAATCGGCCTGATGCCAAGTTGTTACTTCAAGATAGTGAATTAAAAACTTGGCCTATTCTCATTGAGTATAAAGCGGGTAAAAATAAGCTCGTCAAATTTGATGCTAATGGTAATGTTGCTAATAAAACTCCGAAAGGTGAACATCACCATAAAAATATTCAGGAATTTGCTGTCAATGGAGCAGTGCATTACGCTAATGCCGTTCTTCAACTCACAAGCTACACTGACGTCATTTCAATTGGTATGACAGGTTATCGTGACGAATTGGGAGAAATTCAACATCAAATCGGGGTTTACTACGTCTCTAAAAAGAATATGAACGTCCCTAAAAAAATTGGTGAGTTTACGGATTTCTCATTTTTAGCCCCCCCCAATTCGACAAATTTATTAAACAGGTAAAAACTCTAAACTTAAGCGAAGAGGAGCTTGCTCGTCTCAAAGATAAACGAGAACAAGACATCACTGCGAGTTTAGTGAAACTCAATAAAGACATCTACGACCAAGAAAAAGGTATTAGCGAAAACGACCGAGTATATATAGTTGCGGCCTCTATCATCGCTTCGCTCGGTATTCCCAATAAAGTTCGACCTTTGCTCAAGTCAGACCTTGGTTCATCGTCAGAGCAAGGAAATACTGACGGTGAGATTATTCTCCGAAAAGTAAAAGCGTTTTTAAATGAAAAGAATCTACCCGAAGCGAAACGAGACCTCATTGTCAGAACACTACAAAATACTTTGACTGCCGATAATCTCAATAAAGTTACGAATGGAGAAACTCAACTTAAGCGAGTTTTTTCAAAGATTGTTGATGATTTGGGTGAGTATTACAAATCCGAATTGACTACCGATTTTACGGGTAAATTGTTCAATGTTATGTATGGTTGGCTTGGTTTTACGCAAGACAAACTTAACGATGTTGTTTTAACTCCGTCTTACGTTGCCACCCTTCTTGCTAAATTAGCCCGAGTTAATCGAAACTCCTATGTTTGGGACTTTGCAACAGGTTCGGCTGGTTTGCTAGTT